>JANONY010000302.1:0-6106 GCA_031421055.1 Actinomycetes bacterium
CATGCTGATCGTCGCTGTCCCGGTCGCTGTGTTCAGCAACATGTTCGCGATGATCTTGAGCTACGAGTTGCCTGCCCTCCCCTTCGTGGCATGGATTTCACCCGTTCTCGGAACAGTTATGTATGTGTGGGGTGGACGTCCGTTTCTGGTTGGCGCTGGCACCGAGTTGAAGGCTCGCAAGCCCGGGATGATGCTGCTCATCGCGCTGGCCATTACGGTTGCGTTCTTCGCATCCTGGGGTGCAAGCCTTGGGCTGCTGGATCACCAGCTCAACTTCTGGTGGGAGCTGGCGCTACTGATCGTGATCATGCTTCTGGGGCACTGGATCGAGATGCGTTCCCTCGCGCAGACCTCTACGGCACTGGAATCACTTGCTGCACTGCTCCCGGACGAGGCGGAGAGGGTCGATGGCGATAGCACTGTCACGGTTTCGCCGTCCGATCTGGTCGTGGGCGATCTGGTGGTTGTGCGCCCCGGCGGCCGGGTGCCGGCCGATGGTGAAGTGACCGAAGGAACTGCCGACGTTGACGAATCCATGATCACCGGCGAGTCGCGAGCGGTGAGTCGCGGGATCGGCTCCCACGTTGTTGCGGGGACGGTCGCGACCGACAATGCGCTGCGCGTGCGCGTGACCGCCGTCGGTGACGATACCGCTTTGGCGGGCATTCAACGTTTGGTCAGCGAAGCCCAAAATTCGAGCTCTCGCGCCCAGCGCCTCGCTGACACCGCAGCCGGGTGGCTGTTCTGGTTCGCGCTGGGAGCCGCCGCCGTCACGGCGATTGTGTGGACATCGCTCGGTGCTCCCGATGATGCGGTCATCCGCACCGTGACTGTGTTGGTCATTGCCTGCCCTCATGCGCTCGGCCTCGCAATCCCACTAGTTGTGTCGATCGCGACCGAGCGCGCCGCAAAGGGCGGAGTACTGATCAAGGATCGTCTCGCTCTCGAGGGCATGCGCACCGTCAACTCCGTGCTCTTCGACAAGACGGGCACCCTGACCAAAGGCGAGCCGGTCGTCTCGAAAGTCGCCGTTGTCGATGGCGTCTCACTGGAGGATTTGCTCTCTTGGGCAGCCGCGGTCGAGGGCGACAGCGAACATCCCCTCGCCAAAGCAATCGTCACCGCGGCTAAGGCAAGAAACCTCCCAGGGCTTCGCGCCACAGACTTTCAGGCGTCCACTGCTGTCGGAGTCACGGGCACGGTCGGCGGCGCGAAGATCGGTGTCGGTGGGCCGAGCATGCTCACCTCTCATAGCGCTGCGCCCATGGCGGAGACCTCGGCATGGGAGAACGACGGGGAGATCATCTTGCACGTCCTGCGCGACGGCAAGGTTGTTGGGGCGATCGGACTGGCCGACGAGATCAGGCCAGAGTCGCGGCAGGCAGTCGACGCCCTGCACGCGTTGGGCATACAAGTGGTCATGATCACCGGTGACGCCGAAGCTGTGGCGAACTCCGTCGCGGTACAGCTCGGCATCGACCGCGTCTTCGCTGGCGTGCACCCCGAAGACAAGGCCGCGAAGGTCATCGAGCTGCAGAAGGAAGGCCGCAAGGTCGCGATGGTCGGCGACGGCGTCAACGACGCACCCGCACTCGCTCAAGCGGACGTCGGAATCGCGATCGGCGCAGGAACGGATGTCGCCATCGCGTCCGCAGGCGTCATCCTCGCCAGCGACGACCCCCGGTCTGTGCTTTCGGTGATCGAGCTCTCGCGGAAGAGCTACCGGAAGATGAAGCAGAACCTCTGGTGGGCCGCCGGCTACAACATGATCGCGGTACCCCTCGCGGCCGGAGTTCTCGCACCGATCGGATTCATCCTTCCCATGGCCGTCGGGGCACTCCTGATGTCGGCTTCAACGGTCGTAGTTGCGCTGAATGCACAACTACTCCGACGCCTGGATTTGCGGCCCGAGGTCAGCGCCGGAGCCTTGCTCGCGGAGCAGGTTCATGCCGTAGCGACGAATGATCAAGCGAAAGACGCAGCCCTATCGAGCGGTGCTCGTTAGCGCCGCTCGCGGTTTGACAACGAGTTTTCTCCAATCTAGATTAGATACCCCATAGGGGTATAGGCGGAAGGTTTCGAATGGTTGGGTACGCCCACAACAAGGAAGACCTGTTGAAGCGGCTTCGCCGAGCCGAAGGTCAGGTCCGCGGAATCCACCGCATGGTCGAAGAAGACACCTACTGCATCGATGTCCTCACCCAGGTGTCAGCCGCAACAAAGGCATTGGAAACCGTCGCTCTGGCACTTCTCGAGGATCATCTCGCCCACTGTGTCGCCGAAGCCGCGCGCGAGGGCGGCACCGTCGCCACCGACAAGCTTCGCGAAGCATCTGCTGCAATCACCCGCCTCGTGCGGTCTTAATTACGACTCGCAACACTTCCAAAAGGAGCAACCACCATGTGCAACACCAACCAGATGAGCAACGACCTCGGCCTGACCGACAAGAACCACGCCTGTGCGTGTGCCACCAACTCTCACGCATCTGCGGCTAGCGAGTCCCACGAGTCCGCCGGCGCGGACGTTGTTCGTGAGCACTACCTGGTCGAGGGCATGACCTGCAGCCATTGTGTGGCAAGCGTCACCGAAGAGGTTTCGGCACTCGACGGAGTCGAGAGCGTCAGCGTCGACCTGAAGGTGGGCGGGGCATCCCGAATCATGGTTGTCAGCCACCGCCCGGTGCCCGTCGATCAGGTCCGTGACGCCGTGACCGAGGCCGGCTACACGTTGGTCGCCGGATAGCAATGAGCATGACTGAGGTGAATCTCGACATCGGGGGCATGACGTGTGCCTCCTGTGCGACGCGGATCGAGCGCAAGCTCAACCGAATCGACGGAGTCACCGCGACAGTCAACTACGCGACCGAGAAGGCGCGCGTCACGGCCGAGGGTGTGGGCACATCGACGCTGATCGCCGCCGTCGAGGCCGCAGGCTATACCGCGGTCGAACCGACCGCGCCAGCTCCGACCGAGGATGTGGCGGCGCTCTCGATCGATCGCGAATCCGCTGAGCTACGCCGCCGCTTGATCGTATCTTCGTCGCTCGCAGTGCCAGTCGTGCTGCTGTCGATGATCCCGGTTTTGCAATTCACGAACTGGCAATGGCTGGCGCTCACCCTTGCCGCGCCCGTGGTCGTCTGGGGTGCCTGGCCGTTCCACCGAGCGGCAGGAGTGAACCTGCGCCACGGTGCAACGACGATGGACACTCTCATTAGCGTGGGAGTTCTCGCGGCGTTCGGCTGGTCGCTTTATGCACTGTTCTTCGGCACCGCCGGCATGCCCGGAATGCACATGACGTTCAGCTTGCTCTCGCCAACAAACTCAGGTGCAAGCGAGATCTACCTCGAGGTGGCCGCTGCGGTCACAGTCTTTATCCTCGGCGGACGGTACATCGAGGCCCGTGCGAAGAAGCAGTCGGGGGCAGCGCTCCGAGCTCTCCTCGAACTCGGAGCGAAAGACACCACGATCCTGCGCGACGGCGTCGAGTCGCGAATCGCGGTGTCATCCCTTGTCGTTGGCGACACCTTCGTCGTTCGCCCTGGTGAGAAGATCGCAACCGATGGTCTCGTGGTCGACGGCATGTCCGCAGTCGACCTCAGCATGCTCACAGGCGAGTCCGTGCCCAACGAAGTTGGGCCGGGCGATCGCGTTATCGGTGCGACGGTCAATGTCGGCGGGCGGTTGGTCGTAGAGGTCAGTCGCGTCGGCGCAGACACCGAGCTGTCACGAATCGCGCGGATGGTCGAAGACGCGCAGACGGGCAAGGCAGAAGCACAGAGGCTCGCCGATCGCGTCTCGGCGGTCTTCGTTCCCGTTGTCCTTGGACTATCGCTGGTCGCATTCGCGGGCTGGATCTTCTTCGGCGGCACGATCGAGCAGGCGTTCACCGCGGCCGTTGCGACGCTGATCATCGCGTGTCCGTGCGCGCTTGGGCTGGCCACACCGACGGCACTGCTTGTGGGGACGGGGCGAGGGTCGCAGCTGGGCATCATCATCCGCGGACCGCAGGTGCTTGAGCAAACGCGCACGGTCGACACGATCGTCCTCGACAAGACGGGCACGATCACCACGGGGACCATGGCTGTGTTGTCTGTAAGAACCGTGGGAGGTGCCGACCTTCAGGAAGTTCTCGTCATGGCCGCATCGGTCGAGCACCCGTCGGAACATCCTGTCGGTCGCGCAGTCGTCGAGCATGCGCGCGCAGCTCGCATCGACATCGCGGAGGCTGAGTCGTTCGCCTCTCATCCCGGCCAAGGCGTCCAAGCGATCATCAACGGACACCTAGTCGTCGCGGGCAGGGAGAGCTGGCTCTCCACAACCTGGTCGATCCCCGTCGGCGCGGACGAGATCTCAAGCATCGCTGACGACGAGGCGAACGGATCCACTGTTGTCGCTGTCGCCTGGGATGGTGCTCTTCGCGGAATCATCACCGTGAGCGACACGGTCAAAACGACTAGCGCACTAGCCGTCAGCCGCCTTCGTGCGCTCGGCCTCACCCCTGTGCTGCTCACCGGTGACAACCCCGGCGCCGCGACTAGGGTGGCCCGCGAGGTCAGTATCGACACGGTGCACTCGGGCGTGACACCGCAAGGCAAGCTGGACGTCATCCGCGACCTGCAGGCGCACGGACACGTCGTCGCGATGGTCGGCGACGGCGTCAACGACTCGGCCGCGCTAGCCGCGGCAGATCTGGGAATCGCGATGGGTACCGGCACAGACGCGGCGATCGCCGCAAGCGACATCACCGTGGTCAGCGGGGATCTTCTCGTCGTAGCTGACGCGGTCAGGCTGTCCCGCCGCACCCTTGCCGTGATCAAGGGCAACCTGTTCTGGGCCTTCGCCTACAACGTCGCCGCGATCCCGATCGCCATGCTCGGCCTCCTCAACCCGCTCCTCGCGGGCGCGGCGATGGCCTTCTCATCAGTGTTTGTCGTCACGAACAGCCTGCGCCTGCGCCGATTCGCACCCGCCGCATCCCCACGGTTAGTGCGCTGATGACACTCATGCGTTTCAGAACGCTGGCCTTGCAGTCAGGCGTCATCGGACGCACTCTCCTTCTTCTCGCGTTGGTGGGCGGTGTGCTCATTGGGTTGCTCGCGATGCACACCATCTCGTCGGCCTCGAGCGAGCACATGGCAACGGCTTCCGTGATGTCCGCCGATATGAGCCACCCGGATAGTCACGGCGGCATGGTTGCGCCTAGCCAGACCGAGTCGCCCGCCGAATGTAGCGGGATGTGCGACCCAGGTCACATCATGGCGAACATGGCGTGCGTGCTCGCGGTGCTCTTCTCGGTCCTCGTGTTCGCGATCACGGCTTCCCGACGGTGGTCAGCCTTCTCTGCTGCGCTCCGCAGTCGGTGGCTAGCATTACTCGCCGTCGCCGTCGAAGCGATGCCGCCCCCACCAGATTTGAACGCACTTTCAATCAGCAGGACGTGATTCAGCGAGCCCACCTTCCGGGCATTTCCGCGCGCTTAAAAACACTCCTCAACTGATTGGAAAACACTAATGTCAAGACTTCGTTCAACCCTGGCCATCGCCGGCGTCCTCGCCACCACGATCGCTCTGTCCGCCTGCTCCACATCAACCACGACGGAGAACACGGGAGCCTTCAACGATTCCGATGTCGAGTTCGCGATGGGCATGATTCCGCACCACGAGCAAGCAGTCGAAATGGCCGACATGATCCTCGCTAAGGACGGGATCGACCAGAAGGTCATCGACCTTGCCACAAGAATCAAGGCCGCGCAGGACCCCGAAATTGTCGAGATGACAGCGTGGTTGAAAACGTGGGGCAGCCCGATGGATTCCATGTCAGGAATGGGCGGCATGGACTCCGGCATGATGTCCGATGACGACATGGCTGCCCTCGACGCGGCTACTGGCACCGAGGCATCGAAGCTGTTCCTCGAGCAGATGACTACCCATCACCAGGGTGCGATCACCATGGCACAGAAAGAGATCAGCGACGGGACGAACCCCGATGCGATCACTCTCGCCAACGGGATCGTCACGAGCCAGTCGGCGGAAATCACGGAAATGGCCGACATCCTGAACAGCCTGAAGTAGGAGACGCTCAACACCGTCGGGGTGGACACGGCGCAC
>JANONY010000303.1:0-5380 GCA_031421055.1 Actinomycetes bacterium
ATCGCCAACGGGGCAGCGTTGGCCACTCGCAATGTCAAGGACTTCGACGGACTTGGCATCGACGTGGTGAATCCTTGGGATTTGCCCGCAGGTTGAGGCCTGCGAAAATTTCCTACGATTCTGGCACTCACCGTCATGCGAAATCGACAGGCATGCGACCCGGTGACAAGATGAACCATGACTACCGTGCACGCCCTTACTCTCAACGATGGTCGTCAACTCGACTACCGCATCAGCGGCCCCGAAGGCGCAACCCCACTGGTGTTTCACCACGGCACGCCTGGGTCGGTCGTGCCCGTGCGGTCCATTGAGCGGGCCGCCCACTCGAGGGGACTCCGTCTCGTCACGTTCTCGCGTGCCGGGTACGGAGGGTCGACTCGCGACAAAGGCCGACGCGTTGTCGATGTCGTGGACGACACCGCTGCGGTTCTCGACTCGATCGGCGCCACCGAGAGCTATGTCGCCGGCTGGTCTGGCGGGGGTCCGCACACGCTCGCCTGCGCCGCGCGACTCGACGGGGTGAGGGCTGCGCTCGTCATCGCCGGTGTCGCGCCCAACACGGCAACCGACCTCGACTTTCTGGCGGGGATGGGGCAGGACAACCTCGACGAATTCGGCGAGGCCGCAGCCGGCGAGGACCGGATCCGTGCCTACCTCGATGCCGCCCGCCCTGGCCTGCAGAACGCCACCGCAATCGAGCTCATCACCGAGATGGCGAGCCTGCTGCCCGAGATCGATCGCGCCGCGCTGAGCGACGAGTACGGCGAGG
Source organism: Actinomycetes bacterium (assembly GCA_031421055.1). Classification (GTDB taxonomy): domain Bacteria; phylum Actinomycetota; class Actinomycetes; order Actinomycetales; family Microbacteriaceae; genus Conyzicola. The sequence goes on from JANONY010000303.1 coordinate 770, forward strand.
ATCTGGCCACCGGGTACCACGAAGCACTGCGAGTCGGCATTGACGGCTGGCTCGATGACGACCTCGCCTTTCTCGATGACTGGGGTTTCGAGCTCAATGAGATCAGTGTGCCGACGAGTCTCTGGCAAGGCACGGCTGACCTCATGGTTCCGCCATCACACGGGGAGTGGTTCGCGAGCCATCTGCCGCAGGCACGCGTCACCATCCTCGAGGGCGAGGGTCACCTCAGCCTCGCGATCGGCGTGCTTGATCGCATGATGGACGGGCTAACGCGCCCGTAGCGCGTCGCATTGTCGGCAGCTCGAGAAGCATCACCCGGTGTTTCTCCTACTGCCTACGACGATCGCGTTTGCGATCTTTCCGGGCGTTCTGGTGCTGCAGATGGGGTTCTAGCCGGGATGTGCCGGTCCCGGGATGGACCCGGCCCCGGTCGTGCTAGTCGTCAGCGGCGGCCTCTAGTTGTTCTCTGATGAAGCCAAATATTTGATCCTCATCCTTGCCGCTCGACAGCCATATGTCTGCTGCTTCCCAAACGCTTAGTCCCATAGCCATGCCTCCGGTTTCCTAGTCGTCGCCAATATCGCGGCGACGTTCACCATGACGAGAGTCGATGGCTAGCGATCTTCAGATGAGAGTGGGACCATTAGTCCCAACCCATGGACATTGATTGACGGGGCATCATCTGGCAGAGCTTGGGCTCCGCCATTGACGTGTGGGCAGGTATGACCGGACTCGCAGTTCTACGAGTCCTCCTCGTCGCGATATCCGCGCGCGAGTGGGTCCCGCGCGGCGCCGCGCCATGTGGCCTCGGCCTTCGCGGTGATCCTCCTCGCCATGCTGCGGAAGATGATCCCGTGGAACGGTAAGATCGCGAGCCAGTACAGGCGGCCGCCGAGTCCTCTGGGAAAGAAGATCGCGCGCTGGAAGTAGCGCGAGGTGCCGCCCTCGTTCGCCGAGGCGCGCAGTTCCAGCCACGCCAGGCCCGGAACCTTCATCTCCGCCCGCAGCCGCAGGTACGCCCCGCGATCGAGGCGCTCCACGCGCCACCAGTCCAGGGCGTCGCCGACCCTGAGACGTTCCGGGTGCACGCGACCGCGCCGTAGGCCCACCCCGCCGACGAGCTTATCGGCGAGTCCGCGAGCTCCCCACAGCACGGGCAGCGAGTACCAGCCGTTCTCGCCGCCGATGCCCTCGACGACCTCCCAGAGGAACTCCCGAGGTGCCGCGCAGCCACGCTCGCGCGTGTCGAGGTAGACCTTGTAGCCGGTCCAGTCCGGGTCGCTCGGCAGCGGGTCGCTCGGTGCGCCCGCGACGCTCGCGTTCTTCCAACTGGTCTCGACATCGCCCTCGCGCATCCTGCCGAGCGCGAGCCGCACGGCGCGCCGGTACCCGGTGAGTCCGCCCGCGGGAGCCGGGATGAACTGTTCGATGTCGTGTTCGTGCATGACGCAGTCGTACTGGAGGCTCGCGATAATCGGCACAGCGAGGCTCCGGGGGATCGGTGTGACGAGGTTGACCCACTGGCTTGCGAGGTACGGCGTCAGCACGGGCAGCTTGATGATCTTCCGCGGCTTCATGCCCGCCTCGACGGCGTAGCCGTTCATCATCTGCGAGTACGTGAGCACGTCGGGGCCGCCGATGTCGAAGGTGCGGTTGATCTCACGAGGCAGGTCCGCGGCGCCGATGAGATAGTGCAGCACGTCCCGCACCGCGATGGGCTGGATGAGGTTGCCGACCCACTTCGGCGCGGTCATGACCGGCAGCACGTCCGTGAGGTGGCGGATCATCTCGAAGCTCGTCGAGCCGGACCCGATGATGACGCCGGCCTGCAGCGCCGCCGTCGGAACCCCGGAATCGAGCAGGATGTCGCCGACCTCCGCGCGGGAGCGGAGGTGCTTCGAGAGCTGCTTCGACTCCGGATGCAGGCCCCCGAGGTAGACGATGCGCTGAACACCGGCCCTGAGCGCGGCACCGCCCACGGCCCGGGCGCTCTCGACCTCTCGGGCCTCGAAGTCCCCGCGCTGCCCCATCGAGTGCACGAGGTAATAGAAGACATCGACGCCCGTGCAGGCCGCCTCGAGGGCGGGCACGTCGGCGAGGTCACCCTGGACGATCTCGACCTCGTCTGCCCACGGCACGTCGTGGAGCTTCTCGGGAAAGCGCACGAGCACGCGGACCGCGAAGCCGGCCTCGATGAGCCGCCGCACGAGCCGACCGCCGATATAGCCGGTGGAGCCGGTCACGAGCGCGCGACGCTGGGCCATGGCACGAGCTTACGCTTGCTTCACCGGCACCCTCCGCCTGTGGATAGCGGGGGAGTCCCCCACCGCCGCTCGACCACAATGCCGCCATGGCATCACTCATCCATCGCCTGTCCGACGAACGCGGCGATGTGCCCGGCTGGGCTGTAAAGGCAAATCAACACTGACGGTTGAACTGTCAAGTCGAGCGAGCGGACCGACGAAGTCGTTGATTCTGCTACCGTCGCGGACATGCCACGAGAACCTCACATACCGCGCGCAATTGGTCTGGAAGCGCTGTCCGAGCTTGATCAAGTCGACTGGTCCTCACTGGCGCACGCCTATGGCGAAGGACGTGTCGAAATTGAGCTGGCAGGCGATGTGGCGGGGTCTCTAGCGTTGGTCGCGACCGACGTCGGGACTGCGCTTGCCGAAGGCCTGTACTCCAACGTGTGTCATCAGGGGACGGTGTACGAGGCAAGTGCTTTTGCGCTGCCGTTCGTGGCGGCCATCGCAGCAGGAGACGTTTCGACCGCCACGCGTGTGCCCTTGCTCGGTCTGTTCGGCGACATCGCGGCGGGCGGCAGCCATGTGGCGTTGAACGGTTCCCATGACGGCGCTTACGGTGCTGGAGTTGACGCGTTGATACGCGCGACAGTTGTGCGCTGTGATCCATTCCTCACTCTGATCGAGCGAGCAGATGCCGACTTAGCCCCACTTATCGCGGCCATTCGGGAGGTCACGGCTAATCCTTCGGATGACAATCGGGAAGAACTTTTCCAGCTCATCGATCCCGCCGAATAGCCCCCTTGCGCCAACGGCGGCCCGGTGACGGGCTGTGGATACTTTTCAACGAGTTTCGTGCCACGTGGCAGCGTCGCGCTCATGGCAAAAGGAATAGCAAAACGGGTTGCAGCAAAGTTCGCAGAGGACGATGGTGACGTACCCGGCTGGGTGCTCATCACGCTCATGACGGCGGGGCTTGTGATCATCATCTGGGCCATCGCCGGCCCGGCGCTCAGCGGAGTTTTCGAGCAGGCGATCGACCGCGTTGTTGGCTTCTAGGCGGCTCGCGAGTGACCGCGGCTCTGCGGCCGCCGAGTTCGTCATGGTCGGCGCGCTGCTGACCGTGCTCACTCTGTCGGTGATGCAGCTCGGTCTCGCGCTGCACATTCGCAATACCGTGACGGATGCCGCGGCCGAGGGAGCGCGCTTCGGTGCGCTCGCCGACAACGGGCTCGGCGACGGGGTCGAGCGGGCGCGCGACCTGATCGCCACGGCGTTGGGGCCTGGATACGCGCACGACGTGACGGCGAGCTATGGGAGCTATCTGGGGCATCCAGCCGCCATCGTCACCGTGCGCACGCCGCTGCCGCTCATCGGGCTCATCGGCATCGAGGGCGGGCTGGAGGTCGAGGGCCATGCGGCCATCGAAACCTTGCGCTAGCTCGGCCGGCACTGACGAGGGCTCTGCCTCGCTCGAGTTCATCACGGCAGGGCTGTTGCTCTTGCTGCCGCTCGTTTACCTTGTGTTGACCATGGCGCAGCTGCAGGCCGGCGCGTTCGCCGTCGAGGGTGCCGCACGTCAGGCCGCGCGCGTCTACGTGCAGTCGGCAACGGTCGCAGAGGCCAACGCCGCAGCGCAGCGGGCGATCGAGTTCGCGCTCGCCGACTACGGGCTCGATACCGACACCGTGACGGTGAGCGTCAGCTGCTCGCCACGCCCCGCCAACTGCCTCACCCGCCGCGGGCTGGTGACCATCCAGGTGTCGACGACCGTGCCCTTGCCGCTAGTGCCTCCCGTGCTCGACCTCGACGTTCCGCTCTCGGTCGCGGTGAACTCGACCGCGACCCAACAGGTTTCGCGCTTCTGGGGTGGGCGATGAAGAGCGACGAGGGCTCGACCCTTCTGCTCACGATCTTCTATGGATTTCTGTCACTCGTGCTCGTTTTGCTCGTCGTGGCCGCCTCGTCGCTCTACCTCGAACGCAAGAGGCTCTTCACGCTCGCCGACGGCGCGGCGCTCGTCGGTGCTGAAGCGTTCGAGCTCAGCGACGTGCAGATCATGCCCGAAGGCCCACGCCTCGTGCTCGACAGCGCGGATGTCGCAGCGGCGGTGCGCTCGTACGTCGCCACCGCGCCAACATCCGACTTCGATGCGTTGAGCATCGACGGCGCCTCAACGGTCGACGGACGAAGCGCAACCGTCACCCTCTCGTCGTACTGGCGGCCTCCGCTCGTGTCGTTGCTCGTTCCGGACGGCTTTCGCATCGAGGTAACCGCCCGTGCGCGGTCGGTGTTCGACTAGGTCGGTGTTTGACTAGGTCGGTGTTCGACTAGAGCGATGCTCGATCGTCGCGCCCGGTGCCCC
>JANONY010000304.1:0-8120 GCA_031421055.1 Actinomycetes bacterium
CAACCCGTCACGTTGAGCAATAGCTTGCCCGTCCAGCCCGACTGAATGCGGCCCTTGACCGCGTTGCACCCAATCGTCTCGACGTTCCAGCCCCACTTACCCAGCGCCAGGGAATCACTGTTGATGCGGGCCAGTGATTCGCGCGGCGGCGGTAGCACCACGGCGTTGGTCGGAAAGTTGAGCTTGGCAGGAAGGCCGTTGAGCGGTCTCACCAACGTCGTGGCCGGGCACGCGGTGAAGCCCGTGGTGGAACTTGCGCACGACGAAACCTGCTTACCGATGCGAGCGATCGGCACCTGACTCGTGCCCTTCACCATAATCGCACCGCCGACCCGAAAGCCAGAGTTGCCTGTGTTCTTGGCTTTCAGCGCGCCCTGAACCGACATGACGTTTCCGCCAATGATGAGATTGCTGTTGGTTGTGCCGAGGTCGACGTCGTTGAGCGCTAGCGCGTTGCCGACGATATTCGCCGTGTTGTCGAGCGAGATGGATCCATTGATCGAAACGACGCTTCCGCACACTTTTGCCGAGTAGCCCGCGATCGAGCAGTACTGCGAATTCGTCGTGCCTTGCGCGGTGATGTTGCCGTTGGCAACGACGCTGCCGCCCACCCACGCCTTGTCGAGGCTCACCGGGAGCGGCGTCGCAGCGGTGCCTCCCGCCGACAACACGTCTCCGCTCACTGACAACTGGTCATCAGAAGTCACCGAGCCACCGGCCCACACCGAACCGCTAATCACGCACTTGTTGTGGGCGGCAAAGTTACCCTGGGTTGTGACGGAGCCCTGAATGCCGACCGTAGTCGTGCAGTCGACGTTGTTGTTGCTGTACAGGTTGGCGGATGACAACCCGGCCGCGTCAGACACGGTGGTGCTGTTGGTGATGGTGTACGAGCCGTCGCTGAAAAACACCTTGTCTAGGGTCGCCTTGTTGTTGTTAACAACTATGTTGACAAATGCGATTACGGTGCGCTGGTTGCCGCTCGTGGCACCCGCAATGCCCTTATTGGCCGCGTACCCGGTAGAAGTGATTACCGCGGCGCCCGGCGTGCCGCTCAGGCTCGACGTTCCTGTGCAAGTCATCGCCGCACCGGCTGCGTCATAGTACGCGATCGCCACCGAGAACTTGAGCCCACTGGTTGTGACCTTTTGGCATAGGAACGAGCTGTTCTCCATCGACGCCCAGACGGTGTCGATTCCCGCCTCAGCGGCAGCGCGCGACTCGAGATTTGCGCGAGTCACCGACGAGTACGTGGTCGCGGTGATCGATGAGGTGGCAATCAGAACGGTCACGGTCATCACGATCGCCGAGACCGCGATGACGCTTATCAGTACGGCGCCCTGATCGTTTGCGACTTCTCTGCGGCGCAAGCGTTTCACTACCTTGCTTAGAAGCATGTGTCTGGTCCTGTTCCGCCCGCGGCAAGTGAGCGGGGCACCACCATCGTTGGAATGAGAAGAAGCGGATCTTCTGTGGTCGCGACATTGAAGTGCAGAGCCACTCCCTGTGCATTCGCGCCAAAGAACACTGGTACGTCGGCAAGCTGCACGCCGGAGCCGATCAAAGCCCAACTGTTTGTCCCGGCGGTCGGTGCGTGCACGCCACCCGACTGGGTGAAGCCCACCGGATCTACAATCAACTGGTCAGATGACGTCGAGTACACCGAGCTTGTCACCGGCGAGAAGAACCACGCTTGGCAGCGCCAAACGATCGACCCGTTTTGCGCTCCGACCGCCACCCGCGCGCGCAAGAGTTGGCCGGTCGCGGTCATCAGTTCAGCCTTAATGCCGCGCTTTTGGTCGTCGTCGGTGGCCCCCAATGGCCCGTTGGCATTGCGCACACCTTCTGCGACCGATGTCGCGATGAGCTGGCCAACGCCCGCGGCGGTCGACATGTCAGTGACCTGGGTGCGTGTGTCGAGAGAACTCTTGAACAGGCTGGCAACAATCGTGAGAATGACCACAGAAAGAGCAGCGTAGACGGCCAGCTCGGCCATGCCGAACCCTCCCTCGGGCTCCGCCCTCAGGGTTGTAATTCGTCGTCGAAAAGCGGTAATCAATAGCCACTCCCACTGATATGAATGCTCGTCTGCGCGTACGCAAGCTTCACGCTGGAGCCTTGGTATCCCACCCACGCACTAAATGACATCACCCCAGGATACGGACTCGGGCAGTTGACGTCGGTCGACCGATGCACCACAAGAGTTCGACCTTGGGGGTCTAACTCGGTTATGTCAGAGGTCTGCGCGACGAACTCCTTGAGCGCGCGACAGGTGCTCGCCAACTGGCGAGCCACATCCATTTGCTCTGAGACGAGCTGAGTGGCCGTCGTCATTGAGACGTTCGAGGCCGAAAGCTTGAGCGCCGTGACGTACACCGGCAAGAGTGAGAGGGCGACGATCATCAGCAACATCATTGAGACCAAAACCTCAACCAAGCCAAAGCCGCGCTCGGCGTCTGCTCGTTCGGCGTCACAACGCTGCATCAATCTCACCCCCAAGATTTGCTATGGGCAACTGTACGCTGCCTTCTTACTTAAAGCCGATAGTGGGTTGTCCGTTGCCAGACAACCCACCTCGGGTTACTACGTGTTCAGCTAGTTACGGAACCACTGGCGAGATCACGCCACCGGCGGTGCAGGTGCCGAGCAACGTGCCCGACTTGTCGCTCGCCGCGTATATCTTGGTGGTCGCCGTAGACGTCGTGCTGCCACCGTTGTTGGTCTTGCTGAACCCAGAGATGCAGAAGGCCGAAACCGTACCGACCAGCGTGAGCGCCGAGTCGGTGCCTGGTGTGAACTCGGTGAGCGCCGACAGAGCCGGGAGGGTCGTCGGGCTCTGCACGAGTGCAGCGACGATGGCGATCTTGCTGTTGGTGATGTCGGACTGAACGGCCGAGTCACGTGCGCCAGCCTGCTGGTTGAGGAAGATCGGAATCGCAATCGCAGAAAGGATACCGATAATCAGAACTACAACGAGGAGTTCGATCAGGGTGAATCCCTTTTCGTTCTCTTCGCGACGAGCCTTGCTTGCAGCAAGAGCGCGGTTGATGTTAACGAACATGTTGTTTCCTGTCGTTTAGTGAATAGATGGACAGGTGGCCCCCATAAAACACTGACCCCCACGCTCCATAGTCCTCGTCTGCCCCGGAGGGGGGAATCCCTCGAACGGGGGGGACGCGTCCAAACCGCGCCCCCAATCCGGGGGCGTCAGGGTTTACTTGATTTGGTCGAAAATCGAGAACACCGGAAGGTACAGCGCGATGATCATTCCGCCAATGACCACACCGATGAACGCGATCATGAGCGGTTCGATGAGCGACGTCAGAGCGTCAGTTGTCGTCTCGACTTCCGCCTCGTAGAACTCGGCGACCTTGTTCAGCATGATTTCCATGGCACCGGAGTCTTCTCCGACCGCCACCATCTGCACGACCATGGCCGGGAAGACGGGCTCGAGAGCCAAGGGGCCAGAAACGCTCTTGCCCTGGCGAACAGACTCTTGCACCTTCTTGAGCGCCTGCTCGATGACGTAGCTGCCGGAGGTCTCTCCGACGATCGTCAGCGACTGCAGAATCGGCACACCCGCGCCCATCATGGTGGAGAAGTTGCGAGCGAATCGGGCGACTGCCACCTTCTTGAAAAGCATGCCGAAGACGGGCAGCTTGAACTTGATGGGGTCGACAAAGGCTCGCACCCGCTCCGTGTGCTTGTTCTTTCGCCACCACGCCGCGAACGCGATGCCGGCCGGTATGCCGACGATGGCCAGCACAGGCATGGCCTTCGACATCCCGACGAGAATTTGGGTTGGCATCGGAAGGGCACCGCCGAGATCGGAGAACATCTTCTCGAAGATGGGAACGATAAATAGCAGCATTCCCACCGTCGACAGCACGGCCATGATGAGCACGATGACCGGGTAAGTGAGAGCCGACTTGATCGTGTCGCGCAGCTTGACATCCGCCTCGAGGTTGTCGGCGGCGCCGTTGAGCGAGGTGTCGAGGAAGCCACCGACTTCGCCAGACCGCACCATGTGAATCATGAGCGCAGGGAAGATCGTTGGATGCTTGTTCATCGCATCGGACAGCGACGAACCAGTCTCGACGGCGATGCGGATCAGCCCAAGCACGCGCGCGAGTTCTTTGTTCTCGGTCTGATCCGCCAAGATGTTGAGCGTTCGGATGAGCGAGAGGCCTGCGCCGATCATGGTGGCCATCTGGCGCGCCATGATCGCGATGTCTTTCTGGCCGATCTGCTTGCCGAAGGCGCCGAACGAGATGTCGCGGTTGATGCCCGTTCCGGCTTCGGAGATTTTCACCGGCGAGAGCCCGAGTGTGCGCAGTTTTGTGACTACCGCGCTCTCGTTGATCGCGTCAACGCGACCCTTGACCGACTTGCCCGCCGAGTCGCGCGCCGTGTACGAGTACGTCTTGCTTGCGGCCATCGGTTATGCCCCTCGCGAATACGCGTCGCCGAAGTCGATCGCCCCGGACTGCGCTCCACCTTGGCCACGATTGCCACCCTCAGATGCAAGCCGCTGCACGAGTTGCTTGAGATCTTCGAGGTCGTGCGCCTTCTCGTACGCGGCCTCGTGGCTGATCTGGCCAGCGTTCACGAGGTCGGCCAAGTGCTGGTCCATCGTGTGCATGCCATGTTCACGGCCAGCCTGCATCACCGAGCGAATCTGATACGTTTTGCCCTCACGAATGAGGTTGGCCACGGCAGGAGTGGTTACCAAGACTTCAGTGGCGACTGCACGACCAGCTCCGCCGACTTTCTTCACGAGCGTTTGACAGACGACGCCCTGCAAGGTTGCCGCGAGCTGCGCCCGCACTTGACCCTGTTGGTGCGGCGGAAACACATCGATGATGCGGTCGATGGTCTGAGCCGCGTCTTGCGTGTGCAGGGTCGCAAACACGAGGTGACCGGTTTCTGCTGCCGTCAGTGCAACAGAAATCGTCTCGAGGTCTCGCAACTCACCGATGAGAATCACGTCGGGGTCTTGCCGAAGCACGTGCTTGAGCGCGTTCGTGAAGCTGTGGGTATCGTGACCGACTTCGCGCTGGTTGACGAGAGAACGCTTGTTGCCGTGCATGAACTCGATGGGGTCTTCGACGGTGACAATGTGATCCGCCCGCGTTGAATTCACGAGATCGATCAGCGCTGCGAGTGTCGTTGACTTGCCGGAGCCGGTCGGGCCGGTGATGAGCACGAGACCTCGGGGAAGCTGCGCGAAGGTGGCGATCTTGTCGGGCACACCAAGCTCGGCTAGCTGCTTGATCTGTGTCGGGATGAGTCGGAAGGCCGCGCCCATGACGTTGCGTTGAAGGTAGACGTTGACGCGAAAGCGCGATGTCTCCGACAGTGTGTACGCGAAGTCGAGCTCGAGCTCTCTCGCGAAAATGTCGCGCTGCTCGGCAGTCATGATGCTCTGGATCGCCCCGTTGACCTTATTGGCGTCCCAGAGCGAGGCGCCAGGCAGGGCGCGAAGGCCACCGTCAAGGCGAATCGAGGGCGGAGCGTTGACGCTCACGTGCAGGTCAGAACCGCCAGACGTGACCACCGCGTTGAGTGCGGCCACGAGGTCTGGATCGCTGCCCGCCTGCCCTATGCCGACCGAGGGGCTCAGGTCAGACAAAAGTGCGGCAGGCCGGGCAGCGACGTTTGGGGATGGCGCCGGCGCCACCGACGGTGGCGGAAACGAAGCCGTCGACGGCGGAGGGAATTGCGCAGCGGCCGGTGGCGGGAAGGCCGGGGCGATCGGTGGTGGGAAGTCCGCCGGCGGCGCTACCGCACTTGACGCCGAACGACGCCCTGCCGGAGCTGCCGCTGGAGTGCTTTCGCCGCCGAGGTCATATATCGGCTTGTTCACGCGACAACCCTCAAAATCTCCTCGATGGATGTGTGGCCGAGCTGGGCCTTCGCCCACCCGTCCATTCGCAGTGTCGCCATCCCTTGGCTGATCGCGACCTGGGTGATCTCCGCACTCGAGGCGCGCGACACGGCGAGGCGCTCGATCTCTTCTGTCACGAGCATCACCTCGTGCAAGGCGATGCGGCCGCGATAGCCGGTGTTCGAGCAGTTGGTGCAACCGACCGGCTTGAACAGCGTCGGCGCAGAGGTCGTGCCGTCGTAGCCGACGCGCATGTTCATGAGCTCGTGCGGGTTGGGCTGGTACGGCTGCTTGCACCTGTCGCACAAGCGGCGAGCCAGACGCTGAGCGACAACGCAGTCGAGGGCCGAGCCGACGAGGAATGGCTCGATGTCCATCTCTGTCAATCGCGTGATAGCGCTCGGTGCATCGTTAGTGTGCAAGGTCGACAGCACGAGGTGGCCGGTGAGGCTGGCCTCGATTGCGATTTGCGCCGTCTCATGGTCTCGAATCTCACCGATCAGAACGACGTCGGGGTCGGAACGCAGAATCGAGCGAAGCGCACTCGCGAAGGTCAGACCAGCTTTCGGGTTCACCTGAACTTGATTGATGCCCGCCATGCGAAACTCGACCGGGTCTTCGACCGTAATGACGTTGATCTCTGGCTTGGCCACCGTCTGCAACGTTGTGTACAGCGTCGTCGACTTACCAGAACCGGTCGGGCCGGTCACGAGAATCATGCCGTATGGCTTGACGTATGAACTCTTGAATGCCTCGAAGTTACGGGGCAAGAGCGCGAGGTTTTCGATCGCGAGCATCGACGCGTTGTTGTCGAGAATACGCATGACGACTTTCTCGCCCCACACGGTGGGAAGAGTCGCAACGCGCAAGTCGATCTTGCGGCCGCCGTGGCTGACCGACATGCGGCCGTCCTGAGGCTTGCGGCGCTCGGCGATATCGATCTCGCTCATGATCTTGAGCCTGGAGATGACGCCGTTCTGGATCGCCTTCGGCGCCGACTGCATTTCGTGCAGCACGCCATCGATGCGGTACCGCACCTTCATGTCGAACTCTGCCGGCTCGATGTGAATATCGGAGGCCTTGTCTTGGATCCCCTGGCTGATCAGCAGGTTGACGAAACGCACAATCGGCGCGTCATCTTCAATCGCCTGCTCAGAGAGCACCACGTCGGTCGACGCGCTGTGCTCTTCTTCGATCGCGTTGGTCAGGTCGCTCAGTTCGCCGTCGGCGCGGTGGAAGCGGTCGATCGCGGCGCGAAGGTCTGACGCCTCTGCCACGACAGGCTTGACCTGCATGCGTGCGATAGCGCGAACGTCGTCAATCGCAAAAACGTTGCCTGGGTCTGCCATGGCGAGAGTGAGGATGTCGCCAACCACTCCGATCGGAAGCACGAGGTGACGACGGCACACCGCGGCGGGCACAAGCGAAACAGCGGTGCGCTCTACCGGGAAGTCGATGAGTTCAACAAACGGAAGGTCGGCCTGTGCCGCACGGGCCGACGCAAGCTGGATTGGCGTGACCATGCCACGCTCGACCAGCTGCTTGACCGCTTCTTCGTCTTCGCCCCACGACCCAGAGATGGTGTCGAGGTTCTCGATGGGTACTACCCCACGAAGGATGAGTATCTCGGTAAGGGATGCCATTGCACTCTCCTCACGGTCAAAGTGGTGCGGGCCCCCCGGGCGCATCACTCATGAGAACTGCTAGGTGAACAACGTACCCCGCGCCAAGCGAGTTTGTGACCCCCGATTCTGGGGGTGCACACCGACACGTCAGCGCTGCGAGAGAAGAATGATCACAATGACGACAACAGCCACGGCCGCGGCCGTGGCGCCAACGACTGCGCCGAGTACGCCAACGGCCTGCACGTGACGCTTATGAAGGGCGCTCTCAGCGATTGCCGCCGCGTCGAGGTTTCGCCGAGCCTCGACAATCGGTGGCAGTACGGTCTGGCGCACTAGGGCAAGCGGTGGCGGTTCGGCGACTCGCACGGGATAGCGCTCCACGTGCCTGCCCGGCTTTGACGCGACCCGGCCTTCGGCCAGGAGGCCGGGTGCGCCCGGCGGAGGCGTGGCGGTGAACCGAGCACCAGCACGGTCAATCTTTCGGGTACGGTCGCGCCGTTCGTTCAGGCTGGCGACGGTGTCGCTGGCCGTCGGCTCATTGGGCGTGTCACGTTTCGAGACCACCGTGTCACCACTGTCCGGCTGCTTTCGTCGGGTGGCGACGGTCT
>JANONY010000305.1:0-2417 GCA_031421055.1 Actinomycetes bacterium
GTGGGCCACCGCCGGCTCCATGTAGCGCGTGTGGAAGGCCCCGGCAACCTGCAGCGGAATCACCCGCGTGCCTGCCACCGGGTTCTCCTGCAGGGCGGCGAGGGCGTCGAGAGCGCCAGCCACGACAATCTGGCCGCCGCCGTTGAAGTTGGCCGGGTACAGGCCGAGCTCGGCGAGGCGGGCGAGCAGCTCGTCTTCATCGCCTCCGATGACGGCGCTCATTCCCGTTTGCGTGATGGCGGCAGCTGCGGCCATCGACTGGCCGCGTTCGCGCACGAAGGTGACGGCATCCGTCTCACTGAGGATTCCGGCGACAGCGGCCGCCGTAATCTCGCCGACCGAATGCCCGGCGACCCCGCCGATCTTGTCGCGACGGCCGTGTGCGAGCAGAGCCCGCGCGGTGATGAGGCCCGCCGCAACAATGAGGGGTTGTGCGACTGCAGTGTCGCGAATCGTGTCGGCGTCGCTGACCGTGCCGTGCGCGACGAGGTCGATACCGACGGTGTCTGACAGTTGCTGGAGGTGCTCTTTGAACGAGGGCTCAGCGAGCCACGGTTCGAGAAATCCGGGGGTTTGCGAGCCCTGACCGGGCGCTACGACGACAATCACACGCTCTAGTCTGCCAGCGCGGGCGCCCCGACGCAGTCGGGTACCCACCAAGTTCGAGCCAAAACCTTGTGGCCATCTCTGGAAATTCAGGAGAATGTGGCTGTGTGGCGCCCAGAACGTGTCGTGAAACGGTTTAGCGGCGGCAATCTCCTGAGTTTCCGAATGATTGAGAGAAAAACTATGTATGCTGCATCATTAGATGACACAACATAAATTGGATGGGATGATGAGCCAGATACGCCGAGTAGCAGTCCTGAGCACCGGCGAGGTACGCATTCGCCCCCAGCATGTAGAGGGCGATGGCACTCCGATGGCGTGGTGGCTTTTCACGTCCCGAAAGTGGACGCGAAAACTCCCCATCAACGTCTACGTCATCGAGCACGAGAAGGGCCTCGTGCTGTTCGACACCGGGCAGGACCGCCGATCGGTCACTGATTCCCGCTACTTCCCGCGCGGCTTCGCCGGCCTCATCTTTCGGAGGCTCGCGCGGTTCGCCATCAGAGAAGACGAGACTCTGACTGCGGGCCTGATCCGCCTTGGGTACTCGCCAGAGCAAGTGGACATCGCCGTGGTCTCGCACCTGCACCAAGACCACATGGGCGGCATCACCGAGTTGCCGAACGCGCGGCTGATCGTGAGTGCTGCGGAGTGGAAGCAACTGGAGTCGCCGATTGCCGAGGTCGAAGGGTTTCTCGTCGAGCACATCCGCGTCGCCGGGTTGGACTGGCAGCAGGTGACGCCTGCGCGCAGCGACGACCCGAAAATCGCGCCGTTCACGAGTTCGCACGATGTCTTCGGCGATGGCAGCCTGCTTTTGCTCGAGACGCCCGGACACACGGCGGGCTCCCTGTCGATGCTCGTCGAGCGTGGCCCGCTTCCGCCGCTGCTGCTCGTTGGCGACCTCACCTACGACATCGACTTACTCGCCGCCGGCCGACTTCCGGGACTAGGGCACCGCGCGGGGGTCAAGAACTCGTCGCAGCGCGTGCTCGAGTTGCGGCGCCGGCGCCCTGGGCTGGTCGTTCTTGCGGCACACGACCCGGCCGCGAGCACGATGCTCGCCGACGCGGCTGTGCTTGCCGACGCGGATAGGCTCGCCGTGTGAGGCAGGCCGAGCACATTCGATATCTGGCACTTGCAGTGCAGCGCGAGGGCAATCGTCGCCTCACGGCAGACCTGAAGCCGCTAGGCCTCACGACTGCGCAGTCAGAAGTTCTGCGTATCCTCGGTGATCACGCGCCGATGACCTTGACCGCGCTTGGCAGAATGCTCGTGTGCGAGAGCGGCACCAACCCGAGTCGCCTGGTCGACAAACTGGTCGAGGCAGGGCTGGTTCAGCGGGTGACGAGTGATGTCGACCGGCGACGAGTGACGCTCACTCTCACCGACGAGGGCGCAGACAGGGAGCGGGCCGTGCAGGAGGTCGAGAACCGCACATACGCCGTACTCGAGTCGACATTCGCCGCGATCGACGTCGACGGGCTCATCGCCTACCTGGAGCTGCTCGTGAGCGGGCAACCGGCGGGGCTCGCTCTCGCCGAGCGCATCGTGGCAGAAGGCGACGCTAGAGACAGTCGGTGATCGAGCTGTTGGGCATCCCGCGCAGTTCGAGGCCGAGCACGGTGTCGCCGGCGTCGGCCAGCTCGCCGAGAAACAGCTCGTAGTAGGAGATCGGCACGCCGAGCGCGGGAATGAAGAGCACGGGCGGCTGACCGGCAACCCCGAGGGTCTTCAGGGCGGTCTGGTGCCCGTCTGCTGCCGATATGCGCACCGCTAGACGGGCCGCTTTCGCGAGGGGTCTGGCTCGG
>JANONY010000306.1:0-4029 GCA_031421055.1 Actinomycetes bacterium
CTGATTGCGGTGTTCGCGGTGCCAACGATCTCGTCATCACCAATCACGATCACCAACTGAGAAAGAAGCCAATGAAAATACGTACTATCGCACGTGGTTCAGTCGCCATCGCCACTGCCCTCGTGCTCGCGGGCTGTACCATCCCATCCGGCAACATGCCGGGGATGGATCACAGCGCGGCCGACATGTTCAACAACGCCGACGAGACCTTCGTGATGGAAATGATCGCCCATCACGAACAGGCCATCGAGATGGCCGACATGGTTCTCGACGAGGACGGCGTCGACGAGCAAGTGACTGAGCTCGCACAAAAGATCAAGGCGGCGCAAGGCCCCGAAATCGAGACCATGAAGAGCTGGCTTGACGACTGGGGTATGGAATTCGTCGACTCTGGCATGGAGGGCATGGATCACAGCGGCGGCATGATGTCTGACGACGATATGGCCATGCTCGAGAACGTGACAGGGGCCGATGCCTCGCGGGTGTTCCTCGAACTGATGATTGAGCACCACCAAGGCGCAATTGTCATGGCTCAACGGCAGCTAGACAACGGCGTGAATCCGGATGCGCTGGAGCTCGCTCAGGCGATCATCGACGACCAAACCGCCGAGATTGCCGTGATGCAGGCTCTGCTAGCCGAGCTGTAAGAAACGGGTGGCCGTCGAACGTGGCGGCCACCCTGCCGCGCACTAGCGGGCGCCTGCGCCCGGGCGCGGGTGCGGGTGGCGGTGCTCGCTGTCAGGAAAGTGCGGATGCGTGTGAGTGACGGCAGGCTCCCTCGCGGTGGCAGGATGCGTGTGCTCGTGCTCGTGCCGTTCGGTGAGGTGCAGCCAGACTCCAAGGGCCATCAGCAGCGCGGCAATGACGAGCGGCACCGTGATCGAATCGCCGAAGGCTAGAGCCAGCACGGTGCCGAAGAACGGTGCGACGGAAAAGTATGCGCCGGCGCGCGCGGTGCCGAGGTGGCGCAGCCCGATGATGAACAGCACCAAACTCACGCCATAGGCGAAGAAGCCGACGACCAGTGCCACGGCGATGCTCGGCACAGACGGCAGAGTTGATCCAATCGCCAGCGCGATGATCAGGTTGACCGGGCCGGCCACGCCGCCCTTGACCGCGGCAAGCCAGGCGGCGTCGTTGAGTGCAACCATGCGCGTGAGGTTGTTGTCGAGACCCCAGCACAGGCACGCGCCGAGCACTGCGAGCGATGGCACAATTTCGCCAAGGTCGGCACCGGTCGGGATGCTCAGCAGAATGGCACCAGCAACGATCGCCATGAGGCCAAGCGCAACGCGGCGGTCCACGTTCTCGCGAAACACGAACCAGGCGAGCACCGCGGTGAAAACTGCCTCGGCGTTGAGCAGCAGCGAGGCACCAGAGGCGGGCATGCTCGCCAGACCGGAGAGCAACAGCAGCGGCGCGATCACACCACCGAAAAGCACCGCCCCGGCGAGAGGCGCGAACTCGTGCCGCTGCAGTCGCACTCGCGGTGCCCGACGGATGAGCCGGTACAAACCCAGCCCGATGCCAGAACCCGTGTAGAGCAAGCCGGCAAGCAACCACGGGCTCACGTCGTCAAGAAGTAGCTTCGCAATCGGCGTGCCCGCACCGAAGAGCAGCGCGGCGCCCAGCGCCGAGCGAACTCCAATGTTGCGAAACGAGACGAATGCCATGCTCCCATTCTCGTTGCACGCCCGGGTAGTCTTGCGACTCACATGCCCGAACTGGATGCCGTCGTCGCCGCTCTGCGGGCTGCGGGCTGCGTGTTCGCCGAAGACGAGGCCGCTCTGCTGCGCGAGTCGGCCCGCGACGCGAACGAGCTCGACCGCATGGTTGCGGCGCGCTGTGCGGGCCAGCCGCTTGAAGTGGTGTTGGGGTGGGCGGAGCTTGGCGGCATCCGATTCGCGGTTGAACCTGGGGTGTTCGTTCCGCGGCGTCGCAGCGAGTTGCTCGTCGAGTGGGGGCGGGCGCTCGCGCCGGCTGTGTTGCTCGACCTGTGCTGCGGATCCGGTGCAGTTGGCGCCGCCATTGGCGCTGCAGAGTTGCACGCTGTTGACATCGACTCGGCCGCGGTTGCCTGCGCTCGCCGCAACGTTTCTGGCACGGTCTACGAGGGTGACCTGTTCGCGCCGCTCCCGGCCTCGCTGAAGGGGTGCGTCGACCTGTTGACCTTCATCGCGCCGTACGTGCCATCGGATGAGATCGATCTTCTTCCCCGCGAAGCCCGCCTGTACGAACCGCGCTTCACTCTCGATGGCGGAGTCGACGGTCTCGACATCGTGCGACGCATCGCCGTTGCGGCGCAGGAGTGGCTCGCGCCCGGCGGCAGCGTACTGACCGAGGTCAGCGAGCAGCAGGCTTCCGCTGTGGTCGAGCTGTTCGTGGCGCAGGGTTTCGCGGCGCGAGTCGAACGTGACGACGAGCGCTACGCGACCGTCGTGCATGCACGCCGCGCGTGACGCGTGTGCCCGCCGTCACCCACGACTCGACGCGCCGAACATCCGGATTGCGCACTACTGTGTAATCCGCACTAATGTGTAATGCATGGATACGACGCAACTGCTCAAAGGGGTGCTCGACGTCGCCGTGCTCGCCGTCATCAGAGACGACGACGGCTACGGGTACGACATCGTGCGTCGGCTGCGAGCGGCAGGCATCGACGAAGTCGGCGATGCTTCGGTCTACGGCACGCTAAGGCGGCTCTACGCGGCGGGTGTGCTTTCGAGCTACGTCGTGCCCTCAGAGGGCGGCCCGCATCGCAAGTACTACGGCATCAACGACAACGGTCGCACCATGCTGGCCGACCACACGAAGGACTGGCACCAGTTCGCCGGCATCATGACGGCACTCCTCTCAGACAAGCGCACCGCTCGCGTAACCAAGATTGGTGATAAGAAATGACACAGACACTGGATGCCGACACCGTCACCGACTTCGCCCGCGCCGTGCGCCGCCAACTCCTCGACCTCGGGCCCGATACTACCGACGAACTCACCGACGGGCTCGAGGCGGATCTTGGCGACAAGGTCGCTGACGGCGACGCGCTCGGCGATCCGGCCGCGTATGCGGCAGAGCTGCGCGCGGCCGCCGGCTTCGGCGCTCGCGTTGCGCGTTCGACCCGCGTGCTCGACCGCATCAGCTCGGCGTGGCACGGTTTGCTCGCGCGCTTAGCTCCCGTTCTGGCTCTGCCTGTCGTTGCTCAGGTCGTCGCAATGCTTGTCGCACTTCGCCCGGTGTGGTGGCTGGTGCGCGGGTGGGCGTTGTTCTACGTGTTAACGGGTTTCAAAACTGTCCCTGGCAATGAGTGGGACTATCCGGTTCTGGCGGCAATTATCGTGCTCAGCGTTCAGTGGGGTCGCGGAAAGTGGCTGCCATGGCGTTGGTCGCGCGGCGGCGTCATCGCGCTCAGTGTGATCGCGGCGCTTGCGCTGCCGAGCTTGATGACTTTGGCTATCCAGCGCTTCACGTTCTCAGACACGATGGATATCGCCGACTACATTCCCTATGGCCTGCTTCTCGACCAGCAGCGAGTGACCAACATATTTGCCTACGGCTCAGACGGCCGACCCCTGAGTGGGGTCCAGCTCTTTGACCAGAACGGCAACCCGCTCTCGGTACGCGGCGCGGGATCCGGGGAAACCTACGTATGGGATGAGAGCTCTGGCGATTCCCGAGTCGTGCTTCCAAGTGATAGCCCGGGGGCGACCACGGGCTTGGGTGAGGGTTGGAACGTCTTCCCACTCGACGCGACCGACTTCGGTTCGATCGATCCGGAGACCGGCAAGCTCTACGCGTGGGCCACGCAGGAGAAGGTCAGCCCGCCGTTCCAGTGGGTTCAGTCGTTGGACGGAGCCACGGCAGCTCCTCAAGGATAGGTCGAGCCGCCGATCGATGCGGCGGCGTGTACGTCGCATCGATCGCACGCGCGCCGCAGGAGCGGCGGCGCGCCAACAAACACCGCTAGAAGAAGTCGGGGCTAGGCGTCGTTGCTTGACGGATGGACACATCCGCGTGACGGTCGAAGCGGTA
>JANONY010000307.1:0-2776 GCA_031421055.1 Actinomycetes bacterium
GTGGGTGGGTGTTTTACGCCTTCGGGGGGGTGGGTGGGGGGGTGTTTTGCCTGGTCCCCCGTGCGCTGCGGGGGCGGCCCCCACGACCGCACCCGCGCCTGGATAGGTGCTTCCCTGACATGGGCGGTTGGATAGGAGAATTTTGCGCTGTATCAGCCGTATCTCCTACCGAGGCGCTCGGGCAGAGCGCGAATCGGCTCGGCGCCAGCTACGCGCGAGGATGCGCGAGTGCGTAACTTTGCCTGAGCCGCTCGGTGGACACGTGCGTGTAAATCTGGGTCGTGCCGAGGCTCGCGTGCCCGAGCATCTCTTGCACAGCGCGAAGGTCCGCTCCCCCGTCGAGCAGATGCGTCGCGGCGGTGTGCCTCAGCGCGTGCGGGCCGGAGGGGCCGGTGCCTGGAAGCTCAATCAGGATTCTCGCCACGATGTCGTAGACGCTGCGAGACCCAAGGCGCCCGCCGCGCGAGTTGAGAAACAGTGCAGGCGTCTCGACCGAGGGGCGCACCTCGCGCCAGGCGACGACGGCCTTGCGGGCCGGTACCCCGAACGGCACGACTCGCTGCTTCGAGCCCTTTCCGGTGACGCGCACGGTCTGCCGCTCGAGGTCAACCGCGTCGAGGTTGAGGCCAACGACCTCGCTTACGCGCAGCGCAGAGCCGTAGAGCAACTCGATGATCGCAAGGTTGCGCACCGCCGTGGCGTCGCCCGCGGTCGCGCGTGCCTCGAGCCCCGCGAACACCGAGTCCACTTGCTCGCGGCTGAGCACTCGCGGCAGGTGCTGGTCTGGCCGGGGTGACTTGAGGCGCGCGGCCGCATCGGCCGCCGTCACTCCCGTCGCGGCGAGCCACGACGTGAAGGCGCGCGCCGCGGCCGCCCGCCGCGCGAGGGTTGACTTTGCCAGCCCCAGCTCTGACGCAACCCACAGCCAGTCGCGCAGCAACTCGAGTTCGAGGTCGGCGGCTTCGTTGGCGCCGCGGGTCGCCGCGAACTCGACAAGCCCCGTGAGGTCGGAGGCATACGACCGCACGGTGTGCTCGCTGAAACCTCGCTCGCCACCGAGGTGGCGGGCGAAGTCAGCAACGAGCTGCGCGAGAGTCACATCTCTATTAACGCCCCGCGACCGCCGAAACCTTCGAAGGCCACCAGAACTTTTCGCCAGCGAGAAACGCCAGCGCCGGCACGAGAACGGTGCGAACGAGCAGCGTGTCGAGCAGCACGCCGATGCACACGATGATGCCGATTTGGGTGAGCGTGATGAGCGGAAGTACCCCGAGCACCGCAAAGACCGCGGCGAGCAGGATGCCGGCGCTCGTGATGACGCCACCGGTGGCTGAGAGCGCCCGAATCATGCCGACTCTCGTGCCATGCTCGACCGCCTCCTCCCTCGCCCGAGTGACGAGAAAGATGTTGTAGTCCACCCCGAGCGCCACGAGGAAGAGGAAGCTGAACAACACCACATTGGTGTCGATTGCCGGGAAGCCAAAGACGTTCTCGAAAAGCAACCAACCGAGTCCGAGGCTGGCAAAGAACGAAGCCACCACGGTGATGAGCAGAAGCACGGGAGCAACGATCGCTCGAAGCAGCAACACGAGCACCAACAACACGAGCCCGAGAATCAAAGGAATGACGAGGTCTTGGTCGGCGGTTTGCGCGCGATCGACGTCGAGAGCCTGCGCGTCAAGGCCGCCAACGAGAGTTCCGTCGATCTTGTGCAGCTCGGTACGCAGCGCCTCGATGGTTGCGAAAGCCTCCGGGGTTTCGGCAGCCGCATCGAGCACCACGCTGATCGAGGTGTAATCGCTGGTCGAATCGCCGAGGGCAACGGACGTAACACCGGTCACGTCTTCTGCGGCAGCCGCGACGTCGTCAGCGCGATCGATGGGTGCCATGACGATTGCTGGGGATCCGCTGCCTGCTGCGAAGGCATCCGCAATCACTTCTTGACCAACGACCGCCTCCGGCTTCGAGGTGAATCGTTCAGTCTGCGAGAGTCCAAGTTGAATCTGAGTGGCGCTAACGGCGAGTGCGCCGAGCACGAGAGCGCCCACAATCACCACCACGAGCGGGCGGCGTGACACGGCTGTGCCGAGCGTGAACCAGGCGCCGCGCTGCGCGGGGTTCTCGCTGCCGAAGCGCGGAACGTAGGGCCAGAACAGTCCGCGGCCGAAGAGCACGAGAGCGGCCGGCAGCACCACGAGCGCGAAGATCATGGCGACGACGATGCCGACCGCACAGGCGATGCCGAGCGCGCGGTTGCCCGTGAGCTGCGCGAAGATGAGGGTGAGCAGGCTGAGGGTCACGGTGCTGCCGCTCGCAATGATGGCCGGGCCCGCGCCGCGCAGTGCGCTTGCCATTGCGGCACGTCGGTCGTCGATGACGCGCAGCTCGTCGCGATACCTGGCGATGAGCAGCAGCGCATAGTTCGTGCCGGCGCCGAAGACCAGCACGGAGAGGATGCCCGTAACGCTCGCGTCGAGCGTGATGCCGGCGAGCGCGGCAACTCGGGTGGCAACGACACTCGCGAGACCGTCGGCGAGGCCGACGACGATGAGCGGCACGAGCCACAGCCAGGGGCTGCGGTACGTGATCAGCAGCAGAACGGCGACCACGATGGTGGTCACGAGCAACAGCGTGAAGTCGGCGCCCTTGAACACCGCGGCCACGTCGACGGCGAAGCCCTCTGCCCCGGTGAGCAGCGCGTGCAGCCCGGTTGGCAAGTTGTCGTTGGCGGTCTCACGGATCTCGGTAGCGCGATCCTCCTGCTCTGTGACATCGG
>JANONY010000308.1:0-2520 GCA_031421055.1 Actinomycetes bacterium
CAGGCGCGCACTTCGCTTTAGGGCATTTATCTGTCGGAGACGAGTCATCGGCCGAGCAGCGCGACAAGTAGTCGACGGTTCGTCGCGAGCAGCGCCAGGTTGCAGGACGGCTTCTGCCCTCAACGCCGCCGGCAGCGCAAAACCCGGTACCCCTTATTGGTAGCGGCGCGACTGAAACTGAAGTCTTCGGGAAACGTGGTTTCCAGCCAGCGGTGCAGCGAATCCGATCCGAGGTTCTTCTGCACGACTAGCCACGCATCCGCCCCCGGTTCCAATCGCGGCAGCCAGAACGAGAGCATCGAGTGCAGCTCATCCTTGCCGACCCTTATAGGCGGGTTGCTCCAGATCGTCATGAATGACACATCCGCGGGCACATCAGCGGGCAGCACCGCCCGAACATTGGTGAGGCCCATAACATCTGCGTTACGGCGCACGAGATCGAGCGAGCGCTCGTTGACATCGACGGCCCAGACGGTAGCGTGGGGTGACTCCGCAGCGAGCGTGAGGGCGATCGGGCCCCATCCGCAGCCGAGATCGAGAAGTTGACCGCCCGGAGGAGGTGCTGGTACCGATGAAAGCAGCACTCGTGTTCCCGCGTCTACGCGCTCTGGGCTAAAAACGCCATTCGCCGTCTGAAGCTCGACGGCGCGGCCGGCGATTCTCACGTGGATCGTGCGTAGCTTGAGCTCACTTTCGGGTTCTGCCGAGAAGTAGTGCTCATTCGCCATTCCCAAAACTTACTCGAACTACACACGTAGGGTGAACTACTAATGACTGATACACCGCACATTGATGATGATGTCGTCGACCGCGTCATCGCACGCCAAGCCGCCGAGAGAGCGGCCGTCACTCGGTTTGGGGCCGGGTCGGCGCAAGCGCTGCACGACAAGGGTCTCGACAGGCTCGACCCGCTCAGTGGGCTCGACCCGCTCAGTGGCCTCGACCCGCAGAACGTCGACGGCGACCAGTTCGACCGCGAAGACCGCGAGGCGCTACGCCGCGTCGCCGGGCTCAGCACCGAGCTCGAGGATGTTACCGAGGTCGAGTACCGCCAACTGCGCCTCGAGAAGGTGGTACTGATCGGCATCTACACGCAGGGCAACGTCGTCGATGCAGAGAACTCGATGCGCGAGCTGTTCGCGCTCGCCGAGACCGCCGGAGCCCAGGTGCTCGACGGCCTGCTGCAGAAGCGCGCGCATCCTGACCCCTCGACCTACTTCGGCAAGGGCAAGGCGGCAGAATTGGCCGCGGTTGTCGCAGCCGCCGGTGCCGATACCGTGATCGCCGACACGGAGCTTGCCCCGTCGCAGCGACGTGCGCTCGAAGATGTGGTGAAGGTCAAAGTCATCGATCGCACCGCCGTGATTCTTGACATCTTCGCCCAGCACGCCACGAGCCGCGAGGGCAAGGCGCAGGTCGAGCTCGCCCAACTCGAGTACATGCTGCCGCGTCTTCGTGGGTGGGGCGAATCGCTCTCCCGCCAGGGTGGTGGAGCCGGTGGTTCGGGAGCGGGCATGGGTGGCCGCGGACCGGGTGAGACCAAGATCGAGCTCGATCGCCGTCGCATCCACACCCGCATGGCGATTCTGCGCAAGAAGATCAAGAACTTCGGGCCCGCGCGCGAGGCAAAGCGCGCCAACCGCAATCGTTTCGAGGTGCCCTCGGTCGCGATCACGGGTTACACTAACGCGGGCAAGTCAAGCTTGCTCAACCGCATCACACGCGCCGGAGTGCTCGTCGAGAACTCTCTGTTCGCGACCCTTGACACCAGCGTGCGCAAGTCCGTCACCGATGACGGACGCCCCTACACGCTCACCGACACGGTCGGCTTCGTGCGCAACCTGCCGCACCAACTCGTCGAGGCCTTCCGGTCGACACTCGAAGAGGTGGGGCAGGCCGACGTGATTGTGCACGTCGTCGACGCCGCGCATCCCGACCCGTCGGCGCAACTCGCGACGGTGCGTGGCGTGATCGGCGATGTTGGTGCGCGCGACATCCCAGAGATCGTGGTGTTCAACAAAGCAGATCTGGCGGATGACACCCAACGGCTGCTGCTGAGGTCGCTAGAACCGACGGCCGTCTTCGTCTCCGCCCGCACCGGTGAAGGAGTCGACGAGCTTCGTGCGCGGGTCGCCTCTGCGCTGCCTGCGCCGGAACTGCGGGTCGAGCTGCTCGTGCCCTACGACCGTGGTGAGGTCATCTCGCGCCTGCACCTCACCGGTCGCGTGCTCTCGACCGAGTACCTCGAAGTAGGAACCCGCGTCGTCGCGATGGTGCACCCCCGCAACCTCGCCGACGTGCAGCAGTTCGTGGTCTGAGGCGCCGAGGCCACCCGCACGTTCGCGGACTAACTGCACCAACGTTGGCGCAGTTAGTCCGCAAACGGGCGCTCGGTGGAGAGTTTTGCGCCGCACAATGTCGACGCTGCCACCTAAGTTGTACTAGTGCCAATGATTGAAGCGAGAGGTCTCAAGAAGACCTACACCCCCAAGAAGGTTGCCCCCGTCCACGCGCTCGACG
>JANONY010000309.1:0-6335 GCA_031421055.1 Actinomycetes bacterium
CCTGCTCGTGCAGGTGGCGAGTGACCTGCCAAAGCGGCATCCCGACGCGGAGCCCTCGGCGAGCCCGATCGGTAAGGCGAAGTACGAGGTCAACATTCCCGTGCTAACGCCAAAAGACGAGGGCAGCAGCCTTGGCCTCTTCACCACCCGGCTCTGGTACGCCGCACGTCGTTCCGACCTGCATCTCGACGGCGACCTCACCGACAATTTCCGCACGCCGCAGCGCTTGATGGAGGCGCTTCGGCTGTTCGCGCCGGCGCTCTATGCCAACCGCGATGAGGCGGAGGCGCTCGCCGACCAGGTGCGTCTCGAGCGGTACGGAGCTGGTGAAGTTGTGCAGCGCGTTGGCACCGTGCCCGACGGTATGCGCTTCATCATCAGCGGCACCGCGCAACTGGCAGTTCCGCTCACCGCTGGCGGTGAGCTGCCGGTGTCGCAGCTCGCGCGCAAAGACGTGCTCGGGCTCGCGTCGCTCACCAGGCAAGCGGTCGCGGTGAGCGTGACCGCGACATCCGACCTTGCCGTGCTTGTCGTGCCGGTTGCGGTGCTCGATCGGCTGGTCAAGACGCGCCCGGCGCTCGCGCGCGACATCGGCATCGAGATTGACAATCGCCGCACGAGGGCGCTCGCCGCGCTCGAGAAGGCAGGCTACGCCGATCCGATCGCTTCAGTCATATTGGGCTAGCAGCGACTGCATGTAATCGATTTCGGCCGACTGCGAGGCGACGATGTTGGTGGCAAGTCCGACGACGAGCGTCTCGTGAGTGCGTTCGAGCACGGCCTCGGCCATCACGATCGCGCCGCGGTGGTGTTCAGTCATGAGTTCGAGAAAGTACCGGTCTGAGTCGTCACCCGTGAGCGCGGTGAGCGCTGCGATTTGCTCTCGAGTGGCGAGTCCAGGCATCGGCTCGCCGGCGACATGAGCCGCGCCATCGCCGTGCTGCATCTCGCCCGTCAGCGTTGGGCGGGTCATCCACGTCATCGAGGGTTCTGAGCCCGCTTGCGAGAGCCCCCACGCAGCCAGCCAGCCGAACATCTGCCCACCCTGCTGCCCTTGACCGGTGGCGATGTCGTAGCTGAGCAGTCGAAACTCATCGTTATTAGAACGATCGCGAGCGAGCAACGCCAACTCGACGCCCTGCCGATGATGCACCTGCATGTCTCGCAGAAATCCGGCGGCAGCGCTTGTATCGGATGGCGTGCCTTCCGACCCCACTGACAACCGCCCAGCAGCGAACGCCCCCATCGCGACGAGCGCCAGGGCGAGCACCGCTGCCACGATCACTCGGCCGCGGCTCGAGGGTCGCTCGCTCACCGGTTGTCTCAACCGATGCGGCCGGCGCCGTCGACCCCGCCGACGCACGCGGCGCCGGGTTCTGGTGCCGTTGAGGCGAGGAGGTACTTGGCGATGAATTGCTCGAGACGGGGGTCGTTGACGTCGTCGAGCGACAGCTGGAAGCCCCAAGCGCTGACCACGACCGGCGACGGAATCCCGGCGTAGGGCGAGACGACCAGGAAGCCCTGGTTCTTGGTTGCGGTCCCCAGCTTCTGAAGTTTCGCGATGTCACTCGCACTGAGCGCGGCCGTGTCGTAGGTGATCCAGATGGCGCCGTGCTCTAGCGCGTGCACGGCGTTCTCGTTGGGCACTGGCTCGGTGTACACGCCGCAGTTGAGCCAGGTGGCGGAGTGAGCACCGCCGGCCGGGGGGTTCATGCCGTAGTCGGCCTCGTAGTCAACGAGCGTATCCACGTGTCCAGAGCCCGCAAGCCCGTCGAAGGTTTGCACATCGCCGATCGCGACGGTGGTCGGGTCGACCTTCGGCTGCGACGTCACAACGAACGCGGTGACGATGAGCGCGACAACTGCGAGGCCGCTGACGATTGCAGCCGCGGCACCAATGCGCCTGTTGCGGCGCTCACGTGCCTGCTTTGCCTTGAAAGCCCCGACTTTCTCGAGCCTGCGCGCTTCGCGCTCTTGCTTGATCGAGGAACCGGACTGCTGAGAGTTTTTGGTAGCCATGTTCATGCGATTGTAGCTGTCACCGCGCCAACGTAACGCTGCCTAGCCCGTAACGCATGAAAGGCCGCTGGTAGATTGGGGCAATCATGAAGTACGCGAACACTGTGCTCGACCTCATCGGCAATACGCCGCTTGTGAAGCTCAACAGCGTGACAGCGGGCCTCGCTCCGACAATTCTGGTCAAGGTCGAATACCTCAACCCCGGCGGGTCGTCGAAAGATCGCATCGCCTCACGCATCATCGATGCAGCTGAGGCTGCCGGTCTGTTGAAGCCAGGGGGAACAATCGTCGAACCGACCAGTGGCAACACCGGAATCGGCCTCGCCCTCGTCGCCCAGCAACGCGGCTACCGCTGCGTTTTCGTGCTTCCAGACAAAGTGGGTGAAGATAAGCGCAACGTGCTGCTTGCCTACGGCGCAGAAATCGTCGTGACACCGACCTCGGTCGCGCCAGATAGCCCAGACTCGTACTACTCGGTGAGCGACCGGCTCGCGCGCGAGATTCCGGGAGCCTATAAGCCCGACCAGTACTCGAACATGAACGGACCGCTGAGCCACTACGAGACCACCGGCCCAGAAATATGGCGCGACACCGAAGGCAAGCTCACGCACTTCGTCGCAGGCGTCGGAACCGGCGGAACGATCAGTGGTGTGGGCAAGTACCTCAAGGAGCAATCCGACGGCAGGGTGCAGGTCATCGGGGCCGACCCAGAGGGGTCGGTCTATTCCGGAGGAACCGGTCGCCCGTACCTCGTCGAAGGTGTCGGAGAAGACTTCTGGCCGACCGCCTATGACGGCTCGGTTGTTGATGAAATAATTGCCGCATCCGATGCTGAATCCTTTGACATCACCCGTCGCCTCGCCCGCGAGGAGGGGCTGCTAGTTGGCGGCTCGAGCGGACTTGCCGTCGCGGCGGCACTCAAGCTCGCCGAGCGCCTGAGCAAAGACGATGTCATCGTTGTTCTGCTTCCCGACGGCGGCCGCGGCTACCTCGGCAAGGTATTCAATGACAGGTGGATGCGCTCCTACGGATTCCTCCCGGCCGAAGAGGAGAAGACGGTCGCCGATCTCATCGGTACCAAAGACGCCGACCTGCCAGACCTCATTCACGTGCACCCAAGCGACACGGTGCGCCACACGATCGACAAGATGCGCAAATATGACGTGTCGCAGATGCCAGTGCTCACGGCAGAGCCACCGGTCGTGATGGGCGAGGTGGTTGGCTCGATTGATGAGAAGAGCCTCGTCGACGCGGTTTTTTCTGGCCGGGCGAAGCTCACCGATCCGCTCAAGGAATTCATGGAGCCCTCACTCGGTTTGATCGGTATGCATGAATCGATTTCGACTGCGCGGTCGGCGCTGGCGAACACCGATGCACTTCTGGTGATTCATGACGGCAAGCCGACCGCGGTGCTCACCCGCCAAGACCTTCTCACGTACCTCAGCGAATAGAAACGAACACAGTGCCAAACGACTACGGCTTTGAGACTCGCGCGATCACTGCAGGTCAGGGTTTCGACCCGACAACCGGTGCGGTTGTTCCCCCGATCTACATGTCGACCACCTTTGTGCAAGACGGCATCGGCGGATTCCGCAACGGCTACGAGTACGCCCGCGGCGGCAACCCCACCCGCGACTCGCTACAAGAACTCCTCGCCTCGCTCGAGGGCGGAACCGCGGCGTTCAGCTTCGCCTCCGGGCTCGCGGCAGAAGACACCGTGTTGCGCGCCCTCCTCACGCCTGGCAGCCACGTGCTCATGGGCAACGACGTGTACGGCGGAACGCACCGACTGGTCAATCGCGTGTTCGTGCCGTGGGGTGTTTCGCTCTCGACCGCCGACTTCAGCGACCTCGACGAGGTGCGCCACGCGATTCGCCCCGACGCGACGAAAGTTCTCTGGCTCGAGACCCCGAGTAACCCGCTGATGAAGATCAGCGACATTGCCGCACTTGTCGAGCTTGGGCATGCGGCCGGCGCTCTCGTGGTTGTCGACAACACCTTCGCCACCCCGTATCTGCAGCGGCCGCTCGACCTCGGTGCTGACGTCGTCGTGCACTCGACCACCAAGTATCTCGGCGGTCACTCTGACGTGCTCGGCGGCGCGGTGATCGTGCGTGACGACGAAATTGCTGAAAAGATCGGGTTTCTGCAGTTCGGTGTCGGCGCCGTCTCATCGCCGTTTGACGCGTGGCTCACGGTTCGCGGAATCAAGACTCTCGCGGTGCGCCTCGACAAGCACTCCTCGAACGCCCAGTCGATAGCGGAGTCGCTCGTGGGACACGCCAAGGTCGACACCGTCTACTACCCTGGCCTGCCAAGCCACCCCGGACACGAGCTCGCCGCCCGCCAGATGACGGCCTTCGGCGGCATGATCTCGCTCAAGATTCGGGGCGGCGGGGCTGCGGCGAGAAAGTTTGCCGAGTCGACCGGGCTCTTTCAGCTCGCAGAATCGCTCGGCGGCGTCGAGTCGCTGATGTGCTACCCCTCCGAGATGACGCACGCCTCGGTGCGCGGCACGTTGCTCGAAGTGCCAGACGACGTGGTGCGGCTGTCGGTCGGCATCGAGGATGTCGCCGACTTGACGCAGGATGTACTGCAGGCGCTCGACCGGATCTAGCGCTCGGCCGGGCTAACCAGTCCGCCTCTGTATGCGATGACGACTGCCTGAGCGCGGTCGCGCGCGCCGATCTTGACGAGGATGCGCTTCACGTGCGTCTTCGCCGTCGACTCGGCGATAACCAAGACACCGGCGATCTCGGCGTTCGAGCTGCCGAGCGCGACGAGGCGAAGCACCTCTGACTCACGGCGGGTCAGCTGCTCGAGTTGCGCGCGCTCATCGCCGGCGAGCTCAGGCTGACCGTCACCCAAGACGAAGTGATCGATGAGCTCGCGCGTGACGGCGGCATCGAGCAGGGCGTCGCCGGCGTGAATGGTGCGCACCGCCTCGATCAGGTGCTCTGGCGCTGTGCGCTTGAGGAGGAATCCACTCGCTCCAGCCCGCAGGGCACCCCACACGTAGTCATCGTGACGGAACGTCGTCAGCACCAGCACACGTACCCCGCCCATGGTGCTCGTGATGCGCCGGGTGGCCTCGATGCCGTCGATGCCTGGCATGCGAACGTCCATGAGAACGACGTCGGGAGCCAGCTCGCGGCAGCGCTCGACCGCCTCCAGCCCGTCGCCGGCTTCGCCCACCACCTGGATTCCCTCGGCACTGTCGAGCACGACTCGAACGCCGTGCCGCAGCAGGGCATCGTCATCGACGATAAGAACAGCGATAGTCACGGCACCTCCAGGGTGGCGCGCAAGTGGAAGCCCTCAGAGTCACTGTGGTGCTCAACCGTGCCACCGAACAGGGCGGCGCGCTCTGCCATTCCGCGCAGGCCGCGCCCGGGGGTGTAGTCCGGCTGGCTGCGACCGTTGTCGTCGACGTGGATGGCGATCGCACGCGTACCGGCCAAGCGAACGGTTGCCGTCGTCGCGGCTCCGTGGCGCAGCGAGTTCGTGAGCGCTTCCTGCACTATGCGGTAGACGACGACATCGAGCTGCGGCGGCAGGGCATCCACGTCAAGGTCCAACGTCACTGTGAGTCCCGCGTCGCCGAGTCGTTTGACGAGTGCCGGCAGCTCGTGAAGCCCTGGCTGACGGGTCGACTCGGCGTCGTCGCGCAACAGCCCGAGCAACTGATCGAGCTCGCCGAGCGCTTGTCGCGCCGAGTGCTCGACCCCGGCGAGCAGCTCTTTCGCCTTGCCAGGGTCGGAGTCCATGACGAGCCGGGTCGCCCCAGACTGCACGAGCATGAGGTTGACCGTGTGGCCGACGACGTCATGCAGTTCGCGGGCGATGCGTACTCGCTCGTCGGCCATGGCCTCGCGCAGCAGGGCGGCGCGCGCTGCGTCGGCCTGCTCACGGCTGCGGGCGAATTGGTAGCCCATCGCCCACACCGATGCCCAGACCACGAGCACGCTGGCGGCGACGATGGGAAGCGGGGAGCTCGTGGTTGAGAAGTAGATCAGCACCCCGGGCACCATGATGACCGGCCCCAACAGCGCCCGGCGGCGCGTGCCGTGCACGCCGAGCGAGAAGAGCCCGAACAGGTTGGCGTACGGCATGATCGCGCTCGGGCCGCTCCAGAGCGTGGATGCGACGAGCGCGAGTGAGCCGATCGCGTAGGCAAGAAGTGGCAGGCGGCGTCGAGCGGCAATCGCTGCGCCGATGACGAGCGCCAGAGCAATCGAGACGGCAGGGGGTCGCAGCGCAGTCGACTCCGTCAGCACGAACTCGACCACGAGGGCGGCGGTGAATGCGATCGCCGC
>JANONY010000310.1:0-2767 GCA_031421055.1 Actinomycetes bacterium
GCACCGTGTTGTGAGGAAAGTAGTACCGCTCGCTCACGTCGTGGCACCCTATTCGCCGGACGCGAGGTCGGGCCAGCGATCGGGGTTATCGACATCATCCAGAAGGCGCTCGATGGTTTCGACCGGCAGGCCGCTGATATCGCTAACCGGGGCGGCCCCTATGTGCCCGTGCAGGTAGGCGCCGATATACGGGTCGGCCAGGCGACCAGGAGCGCGACAGAGAGTCGACTCTTCGATTCGTCGCCGGTGATCGTCCATGCGACCGACGGCCACCGCAACGCGCGATAGGGGCTCGACCGGGATGGCGCGCCGTTGCGTATCGCTGATGAGCCCGAGGTTCTTGAGTCGCCACGCCATGCTGTCTGGCGACACGCGAAACGACCAAGTCAGGTCGCGAAATGCCTCGCCGACGTCGCGGGAATCTAGGGCTTCTTCTACTTCACTGCGCGGCATGAGAAACGACGCTGCGAATGCGTCGGCGCGAGACTCTTCGTGACTCTTGAAGCTGAAAAGCTGCTCCCCGATCACGTCGCTACCGCTATCGCCAAACAGAATGTGACCAAGTTCGTGAGCAAGGGTGAACCGTTGTCGGCCGGGGCGGTCGGTTCTCGCCAACACCATGAGGCGCAGGTCGCAGCAGCGAACGGGCTGCCAGTTGGCGCTGCACCCCCGTGCTCGCTGCCAATCGACGTCGTCGGTTGGCAGGTATTCGTACGCCAACGCTCGATCACCTCGGACGCTCTCGTACTCCGCGGGCGTGCGCGCACTGTAGGGGGACTCAAAGTCGCGCGGGGCGCAGGTCGCCACCAGCCCCGCCTCGATCAGCGGAGCCAACCTCTCACGCACGCGTGGATGGGTCATTCGCGCAGCCGCGCTGGTGGCAATCAGATGGGTGGCGACGCGTGAGCGCGGCTAGTGAGCGTCTCGTCCTGGCCGATGCCGAGCTTCGGTCGGCGGTCGCGGCGGCACGCGCGGTCGGCCGCAGCTGGGCAGAGATCGGCGTGGTTCTCGGGGTATCGAAACAGGCTGCGCAGCAACGGTTTGGGCGCTAACTGCGGTTCGAAGGGTGCTGGGGTCTCGACAGGCTCGTGCCGGGGTTTTGGAGCTACCCCTAAGCGAGCCCCGCAACGAACGCCCGGGATGCCGCCACAATCTGCCGCAGCGCCGACTCCGCCGAGATGGTTGCGACCCCATCGCCCGCCTGCGAGCCGTACGCGCCGAACTGGGCATGCACCGCTCCGTCGATCGTTATGAACTCGGCGTCGGCGGGCAGGTTGGCGGCCGACGCCTCGATCTTTGCCGGCGTCGATAGGCCGTCGTTGCTGCCCGAGATCGATGCGACCGGCACGGTCAGGCTCGCGCTGATGTCGTTCGCCGGGTACGAGGCGAACAGCAGCAGGGCGACCGCGGGTGCCACCGCTGCATCGTCGGCATTGTCGTCGGCATTGCCTGCCTCGATCGCAGCGACGGTTCCGCCGAGCGAGTGCCCGCCGACCACCCAGCCGGTGATCTCGGGATGCGCCGCCCGGGCGGCATCCAGAGCACCCATCGCGAGAAAGGCGATGCCCAGCGGTTGCTTGGTGATGACCACGGTGTGGCCGTCGGCGGCGAGGGGCCGCAGCACCGCGGCGTAGGCGCGGGCGTCGACGAGGGCTCCGGGCTGAAAGAACACCCCGGTGCCGTCGGCGTCGCCGGTTGGCGTGAACACGATCTCGGTGGATGTCTCGGTCACGGTGACCGACGCATCCGATTGCATGGCGGCCAGGGCCGGCTCGACCGCGCTGTGCGGCGCTAGCCAGGCGACGATCGCCAGCCACCCGATGCCTGCCGCAACCGCGCATGAGCGCAGCACGGTGCGGGGTTTGCGGCGCGGGCGCGCCCGTGGCAGCCCTGTGATGAACGCGGCGACGATCGCACCGACCACTGTCAGCGCCAGCACGACGATGTAGGCGGGGTGGCCGTGCACGATGCCGCCCCACGACGACACGGTGGCCCAGACCACGACCGCGATGGCGGCGGCGGAGATGAGCATTTCGAGGTAGTGGAGAATGGGGCGGCCGGGCGCGAGCGGTGCTGGGGTGGTTGCCATCGATGCTCCTGGTCGCGCCGCTGGGCGCGGCTGCGCCCTATTCAGCAGCGTACCTAGGTGCGGGGCGTCAGCGGCAAACTACTGCGGCGCAATCACCCGCAGGGTCGGAAAGTAGGTGCCGAAACGGCTCGCATCCCTCGTCACCAGCGTCAGGTTCTGCACGACGGCGTGGGCGCCAATGTAGAAGTCGGGCAGCGGCGAGGTCTTCGCTCCCCCGCGGCGGCGATAGGCAACGAATGCCCTCGCGGCGAGGAAGCCCGCCGAATATGGCAGGGGCGCGCGGCGCAGCAGCGACGGCGGAAGGTGCCGCTCGCAGTCGTCGAGG
Source organism: Actinomycetes bacterium (assembly GCA_031421055.1). GTDB lineage: Bacteria > Actinomycetota > Actinomycetes > Actinomycetales > Microbacteriaceae > Conyzicola. The sequence continues at coordinate 2,415 of JANONY010000310.1, forward strand.
TCGGCAAACGTGCTTGATACTTCGGCAAAAATGATTGGGTTGATGAAGACCGCCGACGTGCGCCAGGCGGTCGCGATCGCGGCGCTCGACCACTCGAACCAGACGGGGTCACGCGTGAACACGTCGATGAGCACGCTCGAGTCGAGCAAGTAGCCCGCGCTCGGCTGTTCAGTCATCGGCACCGTAGTCACGGGTGAGCGCCATGATCTGGTCGGTGCTCAGGCCCGTGGTCGCGCTGCCCGCCGCCTGTTCGAGAAACAGCTGGATCGCGTCGGGCTTCGTCGAGTCGGCCCGCTGAATACCAATCCAGCCGTCTCGCTCGACGAACTCTATGTCGGTCTCGGGCATGAAGC
>JANONY010000311.1:0-4522 GCA_031421055.1 Actinomycetes bacterium
AAGGCCGAGCCCGTGCGGTTGTAATTGCGGTGGTCGTTTTCGGCGAAGGTCGTCGACTCGGTGTACTTGCCCGTCAGCAGGCCCGAGGCGAGCGGCACGCGCGCGATGATCGCGACCCCAGCCGAACCGGCGGCGGGCAGCACGCGCTCGAGCGGCTTCAACCGAAACGCATTGAGGACGATCTGCACGCTCGCAACATTCGGCCGCGCAATAGCCGCGAGGGCTTCATCTACGGTCTCAACGCTGACGCCGTAGTGGCTGATCGCGCCCTCGGCGACAAGAGTGTCGAGGTCGTCATAGACCTGATCAGTCGAGAACACCGCGGTCGGAGGGCAGTGCAGCTGCACCAGGTCGAGCGTGTCCTGGCCGAGGTTGGCGCGGCTGCGGTCGGTCCATTGGCGAAAGTTTGCGAGGGTGTAGCTATCGGCGAGGTTTGACCCGCGACGGCCCATTTTGGTGGCCACGAAGACGCCCGAGTCGGCGTTAGCGGCCAGCCACTTTCCGATAACCTGCTCGCTGCGGCCGTCGCCGTAGACATCCGCCGTGTCAAAGAACGTGACGCCTGCTTCGGCCGAAGCGTCGAGCACCGCGAGCGCGTCGGCCTCTGACACGTCGCCCCAATCGGCGCCAAGTTGCCATGTTCCTAGACCGATGACCGAGGGGGAAACGCCAAGGCGGGGAGCGGGTTTTGTCAGCATGCTTTAACGCTAGCCGACCACCGGCACGCGCGCGTTTGGCTGGGGCGAGATCCCCCCCACCCTCCAACAACTGACGTTCGAATCGTGACGAACGTTGGGTAGGCAAGGCGAGTGGCTCTCACTAGCCTTGACACCATGACGCGCACAGCCATCGCCACCCTCGCCCTCGTGACCGCCCTCGCCCTCACCGGTTGCTCGGCGGCGGCCTCCAGCTCTGGCGACTACCCCTCATCGCAAGACGAGGTGGGCGCACCGCAAGTCATCGAGGGCGGCGGCGCCCGATACGACGGTGCTGCCGTCGAAGACAGCAAGCGTTCAGAAATCATCACCGGCAGCATGACCGTCACGGCCGACGAGCCGATCGATGCGGCTGGCGAAGCGATTCGGCTGGTCGTAGCGGCCGGCGGACGCATCGATGGCCGGCAAGAGTACGCCCCGGTCAACGGCGACCGCGGTTCGGCCACGCTGGTGCTGCGTATTCCATCGACCAAAGTCGACGCCACCGTCGACAAGCTCAAAGAACTCGGCGAGGTCGAAGAGATCATCATCAGCGCGTCCGATGTCACGGCGCAAGTGCAAGACATCGACGCACGAATCCGCGCGCTTGAAGCCTCGGTGGATCGTCTGACCGCGCTTCTCACGACCGCGACCGACGTCAAAGTGCTCCTCGAAGTCGAGTCATCGCTCTCGCAACGCCAGGGTGAACTCGAAAGCATGCTGACCCAGCAACGCTCAATCGGCGACAGTGTCAGTATGGCGACTTTGACGCTCACCCTCATCTCGGTCGCTGATGCTCCGGTCGACCCGCCCGTCACTTTCCTCACCGGGCTAGAGACAGGCTGGAACTCCTTCACCACCTTCATCTCCGTCATGGTTGTAGTGTTCGGGGTGCTGTTGCCGTGGATCGTCTTCTTCGGCCTCATCACGTTCGCCATCCTGTACATCGTGCGGCTTCGTCGCCGCCTAACGTCGAAGTCGGTAGACAACGCTCCGTGAGTTACCTCGACCTACCGCTTGACCAGCTGCACGCGTACCGCCCCGATGTCGCAGAACCCGATGATTTCGACGAGTTTTGGGCGGTCACCATCGCCGAGGCACGCGCAGTGGCGGCTCCACCTGTTCTCACGCGATTCGACGCCGGACTTACCGGAGTCGAGGTCTACGACGTCACGTTCAGCGGCTTTGGCGCAGACCACGTCAAGGCCTGGTTCATGCTGCCCGCCGGCACCACTGGTCAGCTTCCGGCGGTCGTCGAGTTCAACGGCTACGGCGGCGGGCGCGGCTTCGCGCACGAACGACTCGCCTGGGTCACGGCCGGCTACGCCTATCTTTTTATGGACACGCGCGGCCAGGGCAGTGGGTGGGGTTCCGGTGGCGAAACTCCAGATCCGCACGGCAGCGGGCCGGCCGCGCCCGGCTTCATGACGCGCGGCATTGAGTCGCCCGATGGGTACTTTTACCGCCGGGTATTCACGGATGCGGTGCTGGCTATCGACGCCATCCGCGGCTTCGACCTGGTCGATCCCGATCGCGTCTCCGTCACCGGCACAAGCCAAGGTGGCGGCATCGCGATCGCCGCGGCCGGGCTCACGCCTGGACTAATCGCAGCAATGCCTGACGTACCGTTTCTGCAGAACTTCGAGCGCGCGGTCGGCTTTAACGACAACGACCCCTACGCAGAGGTCGTGCGCTACCTCTCAGTGCACCGCAATGCCAAAGAGACCGTCTTTCGCACGCTGTCGTACTTCGACGGGGTGAACTTCGCAAAGCGCGCGAGTGCGCCCGCCCTGATTTCGGTGTCGCTGATGGATCCGGTCTGCCCGCCCGCGACCGTGTTCGCCACCCACAATCACTGGGCAGCAGCCTCGACGATTGAGGTCTACGAGTTCAACGAGCACGAAGGCGGACTCGCCCACCAGTGGCGCAAGCAAGCGGACTGGCTGCGCGGCCTGGTCTAGCTAGAGCGTGCCGAGGGTAATCACTTCGCTCGACTCGGCACCGTCGGTGACGACGCACGGGCCAAGCGCCTCAATGTGAATGAACGACGACGCTCCGTCGTTCGCGATGACCGCCTCGATGCGCACCCGCGCGGCGCTCACTCCCGCCGCGGCCAAGGTGCCGTTGGTCAGGAGGTCAGCGTGACTGTCTTCGGATGATCCGGCGATCTGCTGCGACATCCAGCCTTCGTCGGTGAAAGTAGCGAGAACGCCGTCGACGATCGCTTTAGTGTTTGGAGCCTCGGGCAACCGAAGGTTCACGTCAACGCTCGAAACCCACTGCCGAATGTAACCCTTGGGGTCTTGCTCTTCGCCGAGGCACGCAATCGAGCCGTCAATCTCGGTGCCGACGTTGAGCACGGTGTCTGCCGGAATGCGCGTGACAGCGGTGTTGCGCAAGAGCTGCGCGGGCGACTTAGATTCGGCCAGCGTGAGGTCTGGGTAGTCACCCGCCGGTAGGTCGCTCGGAGCGGCAGCTCCGGCGCAACCGACGAGCGAGCCGAGCGTGATGAGCGCGGCGACCGCGCTTAAGACTGAATTCGAGTGCCTCTTGGCGACCACTGTGTCCCCCTCCCCTAGCTGCACAACTAAGTAGTGCGAGGCTACCACCGGGCTTGCGGAGACCGCAGAGGCGACCGCCCCCCAGTGCGAGGGTGAGCACTGAGGCAGCGGGTCATGACGATGCTCAGCACCGCGAGCGAGGGCTACGCCGCGACGAGATCGCCCTCGTGCTCACCCTCGAGCGTGATCGCGCGCCGCTGACCCGCCACCTTACGCGCCAGATAGATGACGCTCACGACGATCACCGAGAGAAACACGACGCTCGTGACGGTGGTTCCGAGGCCGAGACCACCGTTGGCTGTCGGTTGGGAGAGCAGATCGCCGACCGACGCGCCGAGCGGGCGGGTGAGAATGTATGCGGCCCAGAAGCAGAAGACCACGTTCACTCGCAGTGCGAAGCGTGCGATGACGACGAGCCCGATCAGCGCCGCAAAGAGGATCGTGCCGAACAGATAGCCGAGCCCAAACCCCTCGGTAATGAGGTCTCCTGCGGCCGTGCCTAGGGCAAACGTGAACAGGATCGCCACCCAGTAGAACGCCTCCCGGCGTCGGCTGAAGATGGTGTGGATCGAGAGCGTGCGTTCGCGGGCGAACCAGATCGCGAAGGTCACGGCCAAAAGCGTCGTGAAGATGACCGTGCTGACCCAGAGCTCAACTCCTTAAGGAGTTCGGTTTCTACTGGTACACCTCGCGACGATGAGCAGCACGCACAACAGTGATGACGAGCTGATCATCCTCGATGTCGTAGATCACTCGATAGTCTCCGACGCGCAATCGCCATGCGAACTGCTCGCCGAGGAGTTTCTTAGACGCGGCGGGCCTTGGATCCTGTTCGAGCAGACGCACAGCGGCAAGTATTCGCCGTCTGATTGAGGGGTCAAGCTTACGAATCTGTTTCGCCGCCGCTGTTGTGAAGTCGACGCGATACGAGCTCACGCGTCGAGTTCATTGCGTAGCTCAGCAAGGGATATCCGCCCGCCTTGGTCTTCTGCCTTGGCCGCACGATATGCGGCAAGATCTTGGGCATCTTCGAGTTGCTCCAGGAGTTCCAAATCGTCGACACCGATGACCACAGCGATCAGCTTTCCGTTACGTGTCAAGCCGATCCGCTCATGGCCAAATGCCACACGGCCGCCAATGGACGACAAGTCCGTGCGAAGCTCGCGAGCGCTGACTGAAGAGCTGATGGTGTCCATGTGCTAAGTGTAGCGCTTGCGTACACAATTAGGCACTATTCTGGTGGTGCTCGATCTCCGCAAGTCGTTC
>JANONY010000312.1:0-7769 GCA_031421055.1 Actinomycetes bacterium
CCGGCGGTGGTCGGGACGCCGACCGCAGGCGCCTCGAGGACGATCACGCCGACGTCGTTCCAGTTGTCGAGATCGGTGAAGCCCGAGTATGCGGGATGCGTGAACGCGGTACCAGAAATGAAGCCAGCTGCCTCGATCTCGGCCTGCGTGAACCCGGTGGCCGGAGTCGCTACCAGCGGGAATCCACTCGGCGGCTGGTAGGCAATCACCGAGGTGAAAGTGACAAGAGTTTTGCCGACAGTGCCCTCAGTACAGTGCGCCGCGGTCACGACCACGGTGGGCGATACCACCGTTGCGCTACAACGAAAGCGCCCGTCTGCGGAGTAAAAGAGAATCAGCCCGACATCTGGGTGCAGATTGCCGTCGGCGTCACCTCCGGTGCTTGCTTGTGCCGGCACGCCAATGGCAAGAGTAGCCAGAGTGGCGATGGCGACACCGATTGCGATGATTTTGTTTCGCATGAATTTCCCCTCAGTTGTTCTGGTGGTGTTCTTTTGATTGAACACCCCCGTTTGGGGGACGGCAATAGCTGGGCGCACATTGGCCATGTGCGGCAGGTCTAACGGGTGTTGGCTATGCCCGTCATGCTGGCCGCCCACCGAATACGCCAATGGCGGACGCCGCGGCGCGCGCACCCGCTTCGGCCGCGACCAGCACGTGGCCCGAGGTGATCCACTCGACCAGGAATCCGGCGGCAAAAGCGTCGCCCGCACCGGTTGGATCGAGCACCGTCGACGGCACCGCCGCAACGAGTTGTGGCGCTGTGCCATTGGTCGCGACCAACACCCCGAGAGAGCCGAGGGTGAGCGCGACAACCGGCGCGAGGGCGGAGAGGGCGGTCGCAACCTCGGTCGGGTCATCGAGCCCGGTGAGCATCTGGCCCTCCGCGAGGTTAGGAAACAGCACCGTCGCGCTGTCGATGACCGCGCGAAAACGGTCGGCGCCGAAGTCGGCGATGAACCCGGCAGAGCCCGGCGTCATCGAAACAGGCACGCCGACACTCACCGCGCGCGCGATCAACCGCTCGAATGACGCACCGCCGTCGAGCGCACCGAACAATGAGTAGCCGGTGACGTGAAGGGCCGACGCATCGCCGAGTTCAACGGCGTCGCAATCGAGCGCGACGTTGGCCCCGCGCTCGGTAAACATCGAGCGATGCTCCCCATCGATGAGCAGCACGATCGAGCCGGTTGGCAGACTCGGGTGCGCCTGAAGGGCGGTCGTCACACCGTGCACTCGAAGCTCAGACTCGTGGCGCGCGACATCCCGCTCGCCCGCCATGCCAACAAAGCGCGCCTGTGCGCCGAGATGACCGATCCACGCCGCCGTGTTTGCCGCCGACCCGCCGCTGACGTGCCTAATCGAGCTCAGCGTGTCGGTGTCGGTACGGGGAGCCTCTTCGGGCACAACCACGATGTCGTCGATGAGATCGCCGACGACGACAATGTCAGGCACGCTGCAATGCCGACCAGGCGATCGCTATCTCGCTGGCCACCCGCACGTTGTTGCGCGCAAGATCGAGGTTGACCTCGAGGCTGCGACCACCAGAGAGCTCGACGATCTTGAGCAGCAAGAACGGGGTGACCGCCTTGCCCGTCACCCCTGCCGCGTCGGCGAGTGCGAGCGCCTCGGTGAGAACGCGGTCGTGCTCTGCCGGGTCCCACTGCTGATCGAGCGGGATCGGGTTCGCCACCACGATGCCCTGGCCGTGGCCGAGCTGGTCCAGCGAGCGCATGATCGCAGCGACCTCGGCCGCGGTGTCGACCGCGAAGTCGAGCGTGTAGGCCGACTCGCGCAGCCAGAAGCTCGGAAACACGCTCGTGCCGAATCCGACGACCGGCACGCTCAGGGTCTCGAGGCGCTCGAGCGTCGCGGCGATGTCGAGGACCGACTTCACCCCGGCGCTCACGACCGTGATCGGCGTGACAGCGAGCGTCGAAAGGTCGGCCGACTCGTCGAAACTCTCGTTCGCACCGCGGTGCACTCCGCCTAGTCCGCCCGTCGCGAAAACACGGATGCCTGCGAGCGCCGCCAGGTGCGAGGTCGCCGCAACCGTGGTCGCCGCGCTTGCCCCCCGCGCCGCGATGATGGGGAGGTCGCGAACGCTCGCCTTCGCGAGATCCTCTTCGGAGATGCGACGCACGCCCTCAGCGTCGAGTCCGATCTGCGGCACGCCGTCGAGAACGGCGATGGTGGCGGGGGTGACTCCGGCATCCCGAAGTATCTGCTCGAACTCGAGCGCCGCCTCGTGGTTGCGCGGCCGAGGGAGGCCATGCGAGATAATCGTCGACTCGAGGGCGACGACCGGGCGATTGCTAGCGAGCGCCTCGGCGACTTCGGCGGAGACGGTGAATGGCGCGGCGATACTGCGAGGATTTGGCATCCCTGCCAGAATACGTCGCGGCTACACCGCTTCCCAACTGAAAGTTGATGCTGTGGCCATACGGCGGCGCGGTAGCTCATAAACTGCGCATAACCCGCAACCCGATCGGAGCACCGTTGTCTACTCCTGCCACCGCGCCGTATTCACTGGATGCCCCGAAACAACGCTTTCTCAGGGCGCACCTCGAGTTCATCATCGCCCTGCTGCTTGGCCTTGTCTCGATCGCAACCGCCTACGCCTCGTTTCAGGCCACCGTCTACAACGGCCAGACGGCAGGGTTTTACGCCGACGGAACTTACCAGCGCACGAAAGCCGAATCGTACTTCGTCGAGGACAACCAGACCTTCGTTCAGGATGCCCAGCTGGTCGATCGACTCGCCGAGCTGCGCATTGACATGCAAAGTCCAGACGCCACAGTCGCCGCGTCAGCATCGGCAAAGTACACCCAGCTCTACGGCCAATCGGTCAGCGACGAACTCGACGCCGCTATCACGTGGGCAGACGAGCAGAACGCGGCAGATCCGACATCGTTCACTAATCCGATCGAGAACGAGAAGTATGTCGATGACCTGTTCGCCGACTACGAAGACCTGAGGGTCGGGTCGCACGTTGCGATAGACAGTGCGACGGCCGCCGGCCGCCTCAGCGATCGACTCACTCTCAACACGGTGCTCTTGGCGCTCTCACTGTTCCTGCTCGGCATCGCCGCACTCGTCAAAATCTTCCGCGTGAAAGTGACGCTGATGTCGATAGCGATCGTTATCTTCGTGGGCGCCACGATCGCGACAGCGTTCATACCGTTCGTCGGGGTGTAGTCGGTCGCGCGTGGCTCATTGCACGCAGAACTTGCCGTCGACACTTCGCCTTCGCGAGCCACAGTACGGTTGAGACGGGTTGCAACCACCCGGCAAGAAAGCAGTGGCATGAGCCTGATCAGATTCAACGACGTCGCCGTGCGCTTCGAAGCTGGCACTTCTTCAGGCACACAAATTCTGCGCGAGGCTTTTCTGCGCCTCGAAACCGGTGACCGTGTCGGGTTGATCGGCCGCAACGGCTCTGGCAAGTCGACGCTGCTCAAGCTGGTTCTCGGGCAAGTGACGCCTGACACCGGAACCGTCACCGTCGAAGAAGGCCTGCGCATCGGCTACTTCTCGCAGTTCTCTGAGCTCAACGGTAGCCAGACCATCACCGAGGTGCTCGAAGGGCTCTTCGCCGAAATCCACGCGATCGAGGCCGAGCTCTCATCGATAGATGCTGCGATCGCCGCTGGCGGCGACCTCGACGCACTCATCCTTCGTCAGTCAGAGTTGTTCGAGCAGATGGAGCACCTCGACGGCTGGGACTACCAGCGCCGCATCGACACCGCCCTCACCACCCTCGGCTTCGCAGAGGAGCATCGCACCTGCCCGATCGATGACCTTTCTGGCGGATGGCGCAACCGCGCCGCCCTCGCCAAGATCGTGCTCGAAGACCCGCAGGTGCTGCTGCTCGACGAGCCGACCAACTTTCTCGACGTCGCCGGGGTCGAGTGGCTCGAAGCCTGGTTTCGCGCCTTCAAGGGCGCCGCGATCATCGTCTCGCACGACCGACGCTTTCTCGACACGGTCGTCACGCGCATCATCGAGCTCGAGAACTATCACCTGCACGAGTACCCGGGCAATTTCGGCGAGTACGTCATCCAGAAGCAGTTTCGACTCAAGACGCTCGAGTCACAGTTCGTGCACGAGTCAGAGTTGCTTGCATTCGAAGCGGAGGGCATCGCCGACAGGCGCGAGGCGGCTAAAGCCGCGAGCCGCAGCCTCGACAAGCAGCTGAGCGGCATCAAAAAGTCGCGCGCTCCGCGCCCAGTCGACCAGATCATCACCGAGATCTACGGCGGCCTGCACATCAAAGACGTGCTCGCCCGAGTCGAGGGACTGACGAAGTCGTACGGTTCTCGCACGTTGTTCAGTGAGCTGCAGTTCGAGCTGCGCCGCGGCAACCGCATTGCCGTCATCGGCGCGAACGGCAGCGGCAAGAGCACCCTGTTGCGCGTGCTGCTCGGCGACGAGAAGGCGGATGCCGGCGAGGTCGCCTGGGCATCCGGCGCCCGTGTCGTCTCTTACAACTGGATGCTCGAACACCTCGACAACGACGACACCGTCACGCACGCGGTCAACGCCATGCCCGACAGCCTCGCCCTCACCGCAACCCGCAAGTCGGTCGGCCGCTTTTTGTCGATGTTCCAGTTCTCGGAGGCCGAGCTCAAGCAGCGCATCGGCAACCTCAGTGGGGGCCAGCGGGCTCGGGTGGCGATGGCGCAGTGCCTGCTTTCTGGCGCATCCGTTCTGGTGCTCGACGAACCGACGAACCACCTCGACCTCTCGAGCACGCAAGTGATGGAGCGCGCCCTCGTGCACTTCCCAGGCGCCGTGATCGCGGTCAGCCACGACCGCTTCTTCACTGACAAGATCGCGAACCGGTACCTGGTGTTCGGCGGTGGGCAGCTTACGGTGAGCGCGGCGTAGCGAGCTCCAACAGGGCATCCCCGGTCAGGCGCTGCGTTGTCCACTCAGTGAGAGGCATCACACCGAGTGAGCGGTAGAAGCCGATCGCTGGTTCGTTCCAGTCGAGAACCGTCCACTCGAACCGCGAGTACCCGCGCTCGACGCAGACCCCGGCCAGCGCTTGCATGAGCGCCTTGCCATAGCCGCGCCCGCGCTCGCTGTCGAGAACGAAAAGGTCTTCGAGCCACACGCCGTGGCGGCCAGTCCATGTCGAGTAGGTGATGAACCACACGGCGATGCCGACGATCTGGTCATCGCGCTCGACGACGTGCGCGAAGGCGCGGGGCTCGCTGCCGAAGAGCGTTGCGGTGAGGGCGTCGACAGTGTTGTCGACGGCATCCGGTTCGCGTTCGTAAATGGCGAGGGCAGTGATGCAGGCGAGGATTCCCGCCTCATCGCCCGGGCGCGCCTCGCGCAGTGTGGCTGTGTCGTTCATCAGTGCCCCGTTCTCTTGCCGCCGGGCTTCTTGCGTTCGCCCTTGACCGCCGGCGCGCGGCCCTTGCCCTTCGAGGCTTTCGCCTTGCCGCCGGGCGCGGCAACATTCTTTGCGGCGGCTTTGGCAGATGCGTTGAGCTGCCGCTCGGCGTCGACGAGAAAGGCCGCCCCCTCAGCGGTCAGCGTCGTCGAACTCGCGCTCTCGTCAAACAAGGGGTAGCCCAGCTGCTGCTCAATCACGCGAATGGATGCGATCACACTCGACCGAGGCACGCCCAGTGCCTTCGCCGCGTGCGCGAAATGCAGCTCGCGCGCTGCGGTGACAAACAGCTTCAGTTGGGTGTGATCCATGCGTCTCAGGCTACGCGGTGCCTAGAGCAAGTCTGCGTGGTGCAACTCGGCTACGTTCGGGTGCGCGCGCAGCCGGTAGCGCAGCACATTGTCGCCATAGGTCTCGAGAATGGGGCTGCTCGTCGGGTCGACAGAGAGGCCGCTGCCTTCGACGCCCAGCTGCGGCATCCGTGCGTCTAGGGCCGGGTTGAAGAAGAACGGGATGCTGATGCGATCGGTGCCGATTTTCGGCGACTCGACGCGGTGCAGGGTGGCCTTGAGGTATCCGTTCGTCGCTAGCTCAAGCATCTCGCCGATGTTGACGACGAATGCGCCGGGCAGCGAGGGGGCGTCGATCCACTCGCCGTCGTGCTCGACCTGCAGGCCCGCTTTATCGGGCTCGACGAGCAGCAGCGTCAGCACGCCGCCGTCGCGGTGAGCACCGACCCCCTGCTGCGGGTTGTCGTCATCGCTCGTGCCGGGGTAACGCACGATCTTGATGAGCGAGAAGGCGCGGTCATCTGCGAACGCGTCGTCGAAAACGTTCTCGGGAGCATCGAGCGCGACCGCCCAGGTGCGCAAGAGGCGCAGCGCGAGGGCACTGAGCTGCGAGCGCCACTCGGTGATCGCGGTCTCGAGCTCGGGCAGAGCAGCCGGCCACAGGTTGGGGCCCTCGAGGCGCCAGTAGGCCTCGCTCTTCGACACCGTGGCGCGCTCCTCGCCGATGTCGATCTGCTCGCGCCAGTCGACCTCGCCGTTGGTCAGCTCTTTGCCGGTGCGGGTGTAGCCGCGAAACTGCGGGCTGTGCACGTTCTCGATCGCGAGCTTGTCAGCCTCGGGCAGCGCGAAGAACTCTCTCGAAAGCTCAAGCACCTCGTCGATCAGCTGCTGCGGAATGCCGTGGCCCACCAGGTAGAAGAAACCAACGTCGTGGGTTACCTCGCGCAGCTGGGTTCTGAACGCTTGCGCCTGATCGGCACCGGCGTCGAGCTGAGAGATGTCGAGAATAGGAAGGGCGTCGAGGGGCATGGGTCAATTGTTGCAGCGGGGTCAGCGGGTTACGACCGATTGGATGACGATTCGTCGAGCTGGCGACTAGTCGCGCGGCGGCGGCGCATCCACCGAACGAACAACAGGGTGACCACACCCGCGATGGCGGCGTAGACGACGTAGTTGACCACACTGGAATACCTGCCGACCAGCTCGTACTGGGTGCTGAGCGCTGCACCGAGCGCGATGAGTAGGGAGTTCCAGATTCCACTGCCAGCCAGAGTGAACACGCTAAAGGTCAGCAGGTTCATTCGCGAGGCGCCAGCCGGCAGCGAGACAAGGCTGCGAACTCCAGGCACCAGTCGGCCGAAGAAGACGGCCTTCTTGCCGTGCCTCGTGAACCACGCGGCGGCCCGCTCGAAGTCCTCGCGCTCGACGAGGGGCAGGCGAGCAAGACCCCGGATCGACCGCTCGAGCCCGAACGCTCGCCCCAGCCCATACAGAAGAAGGGCACCAACGTACGAGCCCGCCGTGCTGGTCGCGAAGAGCAAAGGCAAGCTGAGCTCGCCGAGACGCGCTTGGTATCCCGCGAGCGGAAGCACGACCTCGCTCGGTATCGGCGGAAAGACCGTCTCGAGCACCGTGAAGGCTCCAACGCCCCACTCGCCCATCGCGCTGATCAGCCACAGAGCGAAGCCAACAAGCCCACCGGGGTCGGTCGCTGCGGCAGTCATCACGCCGTCACGCTAGTTGGCAGATATGGCAGACCACTGTGCAAGCATTGCCCGTCACAGAGTCTGCGTCGTTGAGTGACCCTGGCCGGCCGTCAGTTCCGTCTGGAAGAACTGCGTGCGGAAGACGCGGGAACTAGCAACCGGCGTGTTCGTTGCGTTTTCAGTGAAACAACAATCGTGCTGACGGCTATGCCGATCGGCATGAGCATCAGCCAGAGATTGACCAGCCACCAGGTGACATCCCACGGTCCAGTGAGTGCGAAACACGAAATGGCGAGCAAACCAGCCGCGTGGGTGAGAGTGAGTGCTGCCGCAAGCACCGACATCGAGGCGGGGTGGTTCTTGGGCATG
>JANONY010000313.1:0-15961 GCA_031421055.1 Actinomycetes bacterium
GGCAGCACCGCCTTGGCGACCTCGACCTCGATTCTGGGGCCGAGAGCTTCGCTGTCTACGGGGGAGTGGTCGCCGCGCTCGCGGTTGACCTTGGCTTAGAGACAGAGGCACCAGCGACAAGTGGTGCCTGGCTGTTGCCGCCGACCGGCGGCGCTCGCCCCTTGCCCGCGACAGGAGTGTTCGGCATTCCGGGGCACCCGCTTGCAGCGGACGTGCGGGCGGTGCTCGGGCTTGGTGGCTCGCTGCGGGCAGCAGTCGACGCAGTGCTGCCCGCGAAGCCGCTCGCGGTTGATGCCACCATCGGTGCGCTCGTGCGCGAACGAATGGGCCGCAGGGCGCTTGAGCGACTGGTAGCGCCTGTCGTACACGGTGTGTACTCGCTCGATCCCAACGATCTGGCCGTTGACACCGCGGTACCCGCTCTTCGCGGCGCACTGACGCGCGAAGGCTCGCTCGCTGCGGCAGTGCGCTCGCTGCGGGCCGAGGTACCGGCCGGATCGGCCGTTGCCGGAATTCGCGGTGGTATGCACCAGCTGGTTGTCGCGCTCACTCGAGAGCTCGCGCACCTCGGCGTCGACGTGCGCCTCGGCGACCCGGTTGACCTTGCTCGCACTGGGCTGATCGTTGCCGCGCCGTTCGCCCCCGAAGGTCGGCGGGTCACTCTCGTGACGCTCGTGGTCGACGTGCCAGAACTGGACTCCGCGCCCCGCGGAACCGGTGTGCTCGTTGCCTCGGGTGCCACTGGTGTGCTGGCGCGCGCGCTCACCCACTCGACGGCCAAGTGGGGATGGCTGCGAGAACTCGCCGCCGGTCGTCACGTGCTTCGCCTCTCGTACGACGACGGTGCGCTGCCGCACGGTGATCCGCACGGTGATCTGCGCAGTGATCTGTGCGAGATTGCACTCGCCGATGCCGAGGCCCTGCTCGGCGTGCCAATTGCGGCCACGAGCGTGCTCGATTTCGACACTGTTGAGTGGACGAGACCGCGCCAGACACAGGCACCGCCGGGCGTGACCGCCGTGGGCGAGAGCGTCGCGGGTTCCGGGCTCGCGCGCATCATCGCTCATGCCGATCGGGTCGCTGAAGTATTGCTCGCCGATTAGGGCATGAACCGTGCTGGGGGCAGGATTGATGCATGAGTTTGCCCGAGGCCACCGCCCCTGAATACACCGTCTTTGACGGCTACACCCTCTGGGCAGTACTGCGTCGCGGCGCGCGCGATCGACTGACGCGGGAACGCGATGGGGGGTTGAGTGCCGCTGTCGCGGCGGTCGAGGCGGCTGGCGTGACCATCCGTGGCTTCTACGATGTGTCTGGGCTTCGGGCCGATGCAGACCTCATGATTTGGCTGCACGGCGCGGCGCCAGAGACGCTGCAGTGGGCTCTGCGCGAACTGCGTCGCAGCGAACTGCTGTCCGAGCTGCTGCCAACCTGGAACGCGATGGGCGTGCACCGCGACGCCGAATTCACCGCCAACCACCTGCCATCGTTCATGCGGGGCAAAGCCCCGGAGTCGTGGCTCACCGTCTACCCCTTCGTGCGCTCTTACGAGTGGTACCTGCTGCCAGACGAGCAGCGTCGCGCCATGCTCGGTGAGCACGGACGAAAGGGCAGCGAGTACTCATCAGTGCTACCGAACACCGTTGCCGCCTTCGCGCTCGGCGACTACGAGTGGATTCTCGCCCTCGAGGCCGCAGAACTGGTCGATCTTGTTGACCTCATGCGACACCTCAGGCAGACGGATGCGCGCCGCCACGTGCGAGAAGAGGTTCCGTTCTATACGGGCCGCCGCATCACTGTCGACGAGGTAGCCGAGGTGCTCGCATGAGCGAGGTTCGTGGCGCGACCGAGGCGGCGCGCGGTGGAGCGGAGCACGTGGAGCAGGCCGTCGCCTACGACGCGATTCTGCTCGCGAGCTTCGGCGGACCGGAGGGCCAAGACGATGTCATCCCGTTTCTGCGCAACGTGACCCGGGGGCGCGGAATTCCGGAGGAGCGCTTAGAAGAGGTCGCGCACCACTACCGCGCGTTCGGCGGCATCAGCCCAATCAACGATCAGAATCGCGAGCTCAAGGCAGCGCTCGAGGCCGAGCTCGCCCGCCGAGGCATCGACTTGCCTGTGCTGTGGGGAAACCGTAATTGGGATCCCTACCTGCGTGAGGCGCTCGTCGAGGCGCAGCAGCGCGGCTTCACCAAGCTCATCGCGATCGGAACGAGCGCCTACAGCTCGTACTCCAGCTGCCGCCAGTATCGCGAAGACTACGCTGCGGCGCTCACCGAGACGGGCCTTGAGGGCGTCATCGAAATCGACAAGGTGCGCCAGTTCTTCGACCACCCAGGATTCGTCGAGCCGTTCGTCGAGGGCGTGCGCGACGCGCTCGTCGAGTTGGAGCGCATCGGCATTTCGCCAGCGCACACGCATGTGTTGTTTGCAACACATTCGATCCCGACCTCCGACGCCGAACGCTCCGGCCCGGCTTCGCGCGGCTTCGGCGAGGGCGGAGCATACGCGGCCCAACATCTCGCGGTCGCCGAGGTCGTTATGGCCGGGCGTGACATTGCGTGGGATCTCGTCTACCAGTCCCGCAGCGGGCCACCGACGCAGCCGTGGCTCGAGCCGGATATCAACGACCGCATCGCGGCGCTCGCCGCGACCGGCGTCACCGGCGTCGTTATCGTGCCGCTCGGCTTCATCTCTGACCACATGGAAGTGATGTGGGACCTCGACACCGAGGCGATGCAGACCGCGAAAGAGCACGGTATCGTGGCGATTCGGGTGCCGACGCCTGGGGTACACGCAGCGTTTGTTTCCGGACTCGTCGACCTCGTGCTTGAGCGTCGCGACGGCACCCCGCTCGCCCAGCGCCCTGCGCTGACCGCGCTTGGCCCGTGGTACGACGTGTGCCGCCCCGGCTGCTGCGAGAACGTTCGACTCGGCTTCAAGCCGGCAGTTGCTGGGATCGCCCCGTGACCCTTCGCATCGGCACACGCGGCAGCGCGCTGGCGAGCGCTCAGGCGACGATCATCGCCGACCGCCTCGCGGCGAAGTCTGGCCAGAAGGTCGAGCTCGTCATCATCTCGAGTGACGGCGATCGCTCTGCCGAGTCGCTCACCACGATCGGCGGCACTGGCGTGTTCGCCACCGCGTTGCGCGAAGCGTTGCTCGCCGACCAGTGCGACCTGTTGGTGCATTCGCTGAAAGACCTACCGACCGCAGCGCATCCCGGCCTCGTGGTTGCTGCGATACCGCGTCGGGCCGACGCCCGCGACGCGCTGTGCGCACGCGATGGCCTTCGGTTGGTCGATCTACCCGCTGGCGCGCGCGTGGGCACCGGTTCTCCTCGACGTGGCGCGCAGCTGCGCGCCGAGCGACCTGACCTCGACGTCGTCGACGTGCGTGGCAACGTCGACACTCGGCTCGGCAAGGTCGCGTCTGGCGAGCTTGACGCCGTCGTACTCGCGCTCGCCGGGCTGCAGAGGCTCGGTCGCGCCGAGGCGGCGACAGAGATTTTCGAGCTGAGCGATTGGCCAACCGCGCCTGGGCAAGGTGCGTTGGCTCTTGAGGTGCGCACGGGCAACGAGAAGCTGGTGGCCGCGCTCGACCACAAGCCAAGCCGTCTCGTGGTCGAGGCAGAGCGACTGGTGCTCGCTCGTCTTGAGGCCGGCTGCTCAGCGCCGATCGGAGCCTCCGCCGAGATCGACGACGGACTGCTCTTTCTCTCGGCGCGGGTCTACCGTGCCGATGGTTCTGCCGCGCTGACGAGTTCGCACGCGCTGTACCCCTCTGATGTGAAGCAGCCGGCCGCAGAGCTTGCAGAGAAGGTTGCGCAAGAACTGCTTGACCTTGGCGCCGCCGAACTGACTGGAGCACTGCGATGATCGAACGGCCGCGTCGGCTTCGCTCGAGTTCGGCCATGCGACGACTCGTCTCAGAGACGAGAGTGCACCCGGCCGAATTGATTCTTCCGGTGTTTGTTCGTGAGGGCATCACCGATCCGGTCGCTATATCGTCGATGCCCGGAGTCGTGCAGCACAGCCTCGACAGCATGCGGGCGGCGCTCGTCGGGGCGGCCGACGCTGGTATCGGGGGCGTCATGCTCTTTGGCATTCCACAACACAAGGATGCGCGTGGCACCGGCGCGACCGACCCACACGGAATCCTTAACCTCGCCACGATCGCGGCCGTCGCAGAGGTTGGCGACGCGCTCGTCGTTCAGACCGACCTCTGTCTCGACGAGTTCACCGATCACGGGCACTGCGGAGTGCTCGACGCGCAGGGCAGAGTCGACAACGACGCAACGCTGCTGCGCTACCGCGACATGGCTCTCGCTCAGGCAGAGGCTGGCTCGCAGCTGCTTGGACTCAGCGGCATGATGGACGGCCAGGTCGCCGCCGTGCGTGACGCTCTCGACGTCGCTGGCCACACCGAGACTGCGCTTCTTGCCTACGCGGCCAAGTATGCCTCGGCGTTTTATGGGCCGTTTCGCGAGGCGGTGCAATCGTCGCTCGTCGGTGATCGCCGCAGCTACCAACTCGACCCGGCCAATCGCCGCGAGGGAGCGCGCGAGATCAACCTTGATCTGGCACAAGGCGCCGATGTTGTCATGGTCAAGCCGGCCATGAGCTACCTTGACGTGCTTGCCGACGCGGCGGCGACGAGTCCCGTGCCGGTGTGGGCCTACCAAGTTTCTGGCGAGTACGCCATGATCGAGGCCGCCGCGGCCAATGGCTGGATCGACCGCCGTCGGGCAATCGAAGAGTCGGTAGTGAGCATTCGCCGTGCGGGAGCTGCAGCGGTGCTCAGCTACTACGCGGTGGAGCTGGCGAGGTGGCTGCGATGACGACAAACGACGCTGCGTTCGAGCGGGCGCTCGCCGTCATTCCGGGTGGAGTCAACTCACCAGTGCGGGCCTTCGGCTCGGTCGGCGGGACTCCGCGATTCTTCGCCTCTGCTTCCGGTGCGTACGTGACGGATGTCGAGGGCACAAAATTCGTCGACCTGGTCGGCGCATGGGGCCCTGCAATTCTCGGGCACGCGCATGCGGAGGTGATCGCGGCGGTGCAGAGCGCCGCCGCTCGCGGCCTCGGCTTCGGTTCGGCCACCGAGGGCGAGACCGAGCTGGCCGAGCTCGTGCGAGACCGGCTGCAGCGCGATGGGGCCGCGCTGATCGAGAAGTTGCGCCTCGTGTCGACAGGCACAGAGGCGACAATGACGGCGATCCGGCTCGCGCGAGCAGCGACCGGTCGAGACCTGCTGATCAAGTTCGCCGGCCACTACCACGGGCACGCCGACGGACTGCTCGCCGAGGCGGGCTCCGGCGTCGCGACGCTCGCGCTGCCTGGGTCGGCTGGGGTGCCCGCGGCCGTCGCCGCGCAGACCATTGTTGTGCCGTACAACAACCTCGAGGCGCTGCGCGCGGTGTTTGCCGAGCACGGTTCGCAGATCGCAGCGGTCATCGTTGAGGCGGCGGCTGCCAACATGGGGGTCGTGCCGCCCGATCCCGGGTTCAACGCGGCTCTCTGCGACCTCGCCCACGCGAACGGCTCGCTCGTGATTCTCGACGAGGTGCTGACCGGGTTCCGCGTTGCGAGCGCTGGTTGGTGGTCGATCGACGAGGTGCCATTCACCCCAGACATCGTCGCCTTCGGCAAGATCATCGGTGGTGGTCTGCCGCTGGCGGCGATTGGCGGCAGCGCACAGTTGCTCGATCAGCTCGCACCGCTCGGCCCTGTGTATCAAGCTGGAACGCTCAGCGGCAATCCCGTCGCGGTTGCGGCAGGGCTCGCAACGCTACGCGCAGCCGATGCGTCGGCGTACGCACGGCTGAGCGCGGCTGCAGAGACCGTGGCGGCAGAGACCTCAGCTGCGCTGTCGGCGCAAGGGGTTGCCCATGTAGTGCAGCGCGCC
Organism: Actinomycetes bacterium; assembly: GCA_031421055.1. GTDB lineage: Bacteria > Actinomycetota > Actinomycetes > Actinomycetales > Microbacteriaceae > Conyzicola. The sequence goes on from JANONY010000313.1 coordinate 5,908, forward strand.
GGCACACTTTTCTCCTTCGCCTTCAGCGAGACGCCACCGCGAAACTATGCCGAGGTCAAGGCGCAGCAGACGTTTCGCTACCGCCCGTTTTTCCATGCGATGCTCGACGGTGGAGTGTCGCTTCCCCCCTCGATCTTCGAAGCATGGTTCGTCTCGGCCGCGCACGATGACGCGGCGATGGAGCTCGTCGTCGCCGCGCTACCCGCAGCGGCACGCGCAGCAGCGGCGGCCACCGCGACGTGAGAGTGCTCGTGACACGCGGCGGCCCGTGGGGTGAGCGCGTCGCGGCCCTTCTCGAGCGGGCCTTCGCGTCGACACGGTGGCGTCGACACGGTGGCGCCAACACGCAGCATCGAGGCGCTCGTCGAGGCGCTCGTTGTAACGCTAACCAGACGGACCTAGCGCGCAGCCACGACCGCCAGCACCGCGTCGTGCAGCGCGCCATTGGTCGCGAGGCCACTGCCGTGCCACGGGCCGGGGTGGCCGTCGAGCGAGCTGAATCGCCCGCCGGCTTCTTCGATAATCGGCACGAGCGCCGCCATATCGTATGGCTTGAGGTCCCACTCGCCCACGACGTCGAGGTGGCCCTCGGCGAGCAGCATGTACGCCCACGCGTCGCCGATGGAACGCGCCCGCCATACCTGTCTCTGCAGCGCTACGAGCTGATCGAGACGGCCGGCGGCATCCCAGCCCTGAATGTTGTTGTAGCTCAGCGAGGCGTCAGCCAGCGTGCTGACCCCGCTCACGCGCAGCGGCTGAGGCTCGTGGCCGTGCGCCATTCCGAAGGCGCCGTGGCCGGTTGCGGCCCACCAGCGCTTGCCGAGCGCTGGAGCGCTGACCACACCGACGACGGGCACGCCGTCAATCGCCAGGCTGATCAGTGTCGCCCAGATCGGTACGCCGCGTAAAAAATTCGCCGTGCCGTCGATGGGATCGATGATCCACTGTCGGCTACCCGATCCCGCTTCGCCATACTCTTCGCCGAGAATAGAGTCGGCCGGTCTGGCCGACTCGATTGCTGCGCGAATCGATCGTTCGACGGCCCGATCCGCATCCGTCACCGGAGTACGGTCGGGCTTCGTCGTAACCACAAGGTCGAGCGCCTTAAAACGATCAAACGAAATGAGATCGGCGTCGCCCGCGAGTGCGAGAGCGAGGCTGAGATCATCGCCAAGTGAGAAGTGCGTCAAGAGTCGTTATTCTGCGACGCCCTTGAGGCTACCGGTGACCTTCACGATCTGCTCGTTCTCGTCGTACTTCGAGATACCGCACAGGATCTCGCGGTCGCCGCTGCCCCAGCTTTCGTCGCTGGGGTAGAGGGTGGAGTAGTAGAGCACCGAGTCGTCGTAGGACAGGCCGACAAAGCCCTCAAACGCGGCCAAGCACTCCTTGTCTGCTTGGGTCTGCACGGCCTCAAGGCCTGGGTACTCGTCGCCCTCAACGCTGGATGCGGCGTAGATCTCGGTGTCGTGGGGCTCGGAACACTCGACGATCGGCACCGAGGTGATTTCGGTTTCGCTGCCATAGTCATTCATGCAGCTGCCGACTTTGAGCGAGAAGACGTTGTCTTCGCCGGTGACAGCTCCGTTGATGGCGTTGCCGATGAGGCTGCAGCCGCTGAGCGTGACGGCTGCCGCTGCGAGCGATGCAACGATGAGTGCGCGGGAAAGGGTCGTGGTGGCCATGCTGTGTCTCCGATCCAAGCGAAAGTGACGGAAAGTACCGCCGCAGTTGACACTATCGGCTAAGAGCCAAGCGTCGCGATCAGTCGTTGGAAAGATTCGAGTCGCCGTGCGCCGTTCTCGCCGAGACGCCCTTCTGCAACGCCCTCCGCGATGGCGCAATCTGGTGCGTCTGGCAGGTGAGTGCACCCACGGGGGCACTCGGCTGCGAGCACCGCGAGATCAGTGAAGCTGCGCACGATATTGGTGGGATCGACGTGGCCGAGCCCGAACGACCGCACTCCCGGTGTGTCGACAATCCACCCGGTGCCAATTCGCAGACTCACGGTCGACGACGAGGTGTGTCGGCCGCGCCCGGTCACATCGTTCACTCTGCCCACCGCGCGATTGGCGTCTGGCACGAGGGCGTTGACGAGGGTTGACTTACCGACGCCAGAGTGCCCGACGGCGACCGTCGTGTGCCCGAGCAGCAGCGCGGTGAGTTGCTCGAGGGGCACTTCGTCGCTCCGGCTCTCGACCACCTCAAGATTGAGCTCCGAGAAGTTGGCGAGAAACTCGGCCGGGTCGTGTAGATCGGTCTTTGTGACACACAGGATCGGACGTATTCCCGCGTCGAAAGCGGCAACCAGGTAGCGGTCAACGAGCCTCGTTCGCGGTTCTGGGTTGGCGGCGGCAACGACGATGAGCATCTGGTCAGCGTTGGCGACGATGATGCGCTCGACCGCATCCGTGTCGTCGGCGCTGCGCCGAAGCAGAGTCGTGCGCTCGTGCACCCGAACGATGCGCGCAAGGCTGCCCTCGGCTCCCGTTCGATCGCCGACGAGGTCGACCCAGTCGCCGGTGACGACAGAGTACTTGCCGAGGTCACGCGACTTGGTCGCTACCAACTGGCGTTCGTCGGCGGTGTTCTCGTCGACCCACACGCCGTAGCGCCCGCGATCGACGCCGAACACACGCCCGGCGATCGCGTCTTTGTGCTCAGGGCGCGTCTTTGTGCGCGGCTTGTTTCCCTTGGGGTTTGGCCGAACCTTCACCGCCGACTCGTCGTACTGGTCGTACTCAACGTCGAACTGTTCTGAGTCGTCCGGCGGCAGCCAGCTCACGCCAAGAGCTCCGTCCAGAGCTCGACGAACTGGGGGAGCGTCTTCGCCGTGGTTGCGACGTCGTCGATCCGGATTCCGCTCACCGACAGACCAATAATGGCACCGGCCGTGGCCATCCGGTGGTCTTGGTAGCTGTGCCACAGTCCGCCGTGCAGTGCGGCCGGACGGATCACCAGGCCGTCGGCAGTCTCGGTCACGTCCCCGCCGAGCGCGTTCAACTCCGCCGCGAGCGCCGCGAGCCGGTCGGTCTCGTGCCCGCGCAAGTGTGCGATGCCGGTGAGCACGGTCTCGCTGTCGGCGAGTGCGGCGATCGCAGCGATGGTTGGGGCGAGTTCGCTCGCGTTGTCGAGCGTGATGCCGTGAATCTCGCCGGTGCCGGTCACCGTCAGTGCGCCATCGCGCAACTCGGTCGTTCCGCCGAGGTCGCGAAGAATCGTGATCAGCTCTGCGCCGACTTGGGTGGTCGTGCTCGGCCATCCGGTTATAGTGACCGAGCCACCGGCCACGAGCGCCGCTCCAAGGAACGGCCCAGCGTTCGAGAGATCTGGCTCAATGTCGAGCTCGCGTCCGGCGATCGGGCCGGCTGGCACTATCCACACGCCGGGCTCCGGATTCTGCACGATGATTCCGCGTTGCGCGAGGCAGAAAATGGTCATCTCGATATGTGCGAGGCTCGGCAGGTGTTCACCGGTGTGTCGAAGAGTCAGCCCGTTCTCGAAACGCGGGGCGGCCAGCAGTAGTCCTGAGACGAACTGGCTGCTCGCGCTTGCGTCGATCTCGAGTTCGCCGCCCGCGACCGAGCCGGTGCCGAACAGGCTGAACGGCAGTGCACCGCGTCCATCGTCTGTAACGTCGACGCCGAGTGTGCGAAGCGAGTCGATCGTGGTGCGCATTGGGCGCGAGCGCGCTGCGACGTCACCATCAAACGAGACGGAGCCAAGAGCGAGGGCGGCGACCGGTGGAAGGAAGCGCATAAGGGTGCCGGCTAGGCCGCAGTCGATCGAGCTACTGCCTTCGAGTTCGCGCGGGGTGATGAGCAAGTCGCGCCCGAACGCGCCGTCACCCGGCACCTCGACAATGTCCACGCCAAGGGCGCGCAGGGCCTCCACCATGAGCGCTGTGTCGCGCGAGTGGAGGGGAGCGCGTAGAAGTGACGGCGAATCGGCGAGGGCGCTCAGCACGAGTTCGCGGTTGGTGAGGCTCTTCGAGCCGGGCAGTTGCAGCGTCGCCGAGAGCGGCCCGCTGGCGGTCGGCGCCGGCCACGGGCCTGGGGTGGTCAACTCTGTGCCCTGGTTATCGCCGTAGGGGTCGAAGTCTGGCTTGGAATACTCGAATACCTGCATCGGTTACCAGAGTATCGGCTGCGAACGGAGACCAAAGCGATGACTGTGCTAGAGGCGCCACCCCGCCACGGCGAACTACACTCGTTGTCGATGACTACGCCCGATCAAGAAAAGCGCTCGCTGTTCGAGAGCCAAGCCCTGCAGTACATGGACCAGCTCTACGCAGCGGCAATGCGCATGACCCGAAACCCGGCGGATGCCGCCGACCTCGTGCAAGAAACCTACGTCAAGGCCTACCAGGCTTTCGGCCAATTTGAGCAGGGCACCAACCTCAAGGCGTGGCTGTACCGGATTCAGACCAACACCTTCATCAACATCTATCGCAAGAACCAGCGCAACCCCTACCAGGGCACCATCGATGACCTCGAAGACTGGCAGCTCGGCGGTGCAGAGTCGCTGACCCAGTCGACGTCGACGCGATCGGCCGAGGCGGAGGCGATCGACCACCTTCCAGACAGCGCAGTCAAGGACGCTCTCCAGGCCGTGCCTGAAGACTTCCGGATGGTCGTCTACTACGCCGATGTCGAAGGCTTCTCGTACCAAGAAATCGCCGACATCATGAAAACCCCCGTCGGCACCGTTATGAGCCGACTGCACCGCGGCAGGCGGCTGCTGCGCGAACTTCTCGCCGACTACGCACGCGACCGAGGAATCACCGTGCCTTCCCCCTCAGGAGTACAGAGCATGTCTAGAGGCGCGAAATGACCGATTGCGGTTGCGAAAAAGCGAAGGCAGAACTCGAAGAGTTTCTGCACCACGAGCTCAATACCAAAGACGCGGCCGATGTCGCCGAGCACATCGAGAACTGTGTCGATTGCACGGATGAGCATCTGCTCGGCCTCGCCCTCACCGAGAAGGTGGGTCAGGCCTGTCAAGAGCAAGCCCCGAGCGAGCTGCGCCAGCGGGTGCTGAGCGCGCTCACGGAATAGCGCTGTGGCTCCCGACGCGCACACCGCGACGCGCGAGCCGGGTGTGTGGCGACGGATCTGCCTAGCTAGACGTTGAGCGCCTTCGTGATCAGGTCGACCTGCTCTTGAGCGCTGCGCTTGGATGATCCGGTTGCCGGAGAGGCAGAGGCGGGGCGGGATGACAACTCGAGGCTGCGTCCCTCGAGCCTTTTCGCGAGCTCGAGGAACATGAACGGCCACGCACCTTGGTTCTCTGGCTCGTCTTGCGTCCAGACCAGATCGGCGTTCGGATACTGGCGAAGAATGTCGTTGATCTCGGTGACCGGCAGTGGGTAGAACTGTTCCATGCGCACGACCGCTAGGTCTTTGGTCTCGCGCTTGTCGACCTCGGCGATGATGTCGTAGTAGATTTTGCCCGCCGTCAGCACGACGCGCTTGACCGCGGATTTGTCCGTGATGCGGGCGTCGTCGATGACCGGTTCAAATTTGCCGCTGGTGAAGTCGGCAACGTCACTTGTCGCTCCACGCAGCCGAAGCATCGCTTTCGGGGTGAAGACGATAAGAGGGCGACGCGGTCGGGCGTAGGCCTGACGGCGCAAGAGGTGGAAGTACGAGGCGGGTGTCGACGGCCGTGCGACCGTCATGTTGTCTTCTGCGCACAGCTGCAGATAGCGCTCGATGCGGGCCGACGAGTGGTCTGGCCCCTGCCCCTCGTAGCCGTGGGGGAGCAGCAGCACGAGGCCAGAACGCTGGCCCCACTTTTGTTCGGCGCTCGAGATGAACTCGTCGAGGATTGTCTGGGCGCCGTTGGCGAAGTCGCCAAACTGCGCCTCCCACAGCACAAGGGCGTCGGTGTTCTCGACCGAGTAGCCGTACTCGAAACCCATCGCCGCATATTCGCTCAGCAAGGAGTCGTAAATCCAGAATCTGGCCTGGTTCTCTGCGAGGTTGGCGAGCGGCAGCCACTCTTGGCCGTTTTCGCGGTCGTGGAAAACGGCATGGCGTTGCACGAAGGTGCCTCGCCTCGTGTCTTGCCCGGCCATGCGAACGGGGGTGCCCTCGGTGAGCAGCGAGCCGAGCGCGAGCAGTTCGCCGAATCCCCAGTCGATCGCGCCGTTGCGGCTCATCTCGACGCGCTTCTTCAGCAGCCCCTGCAGCTTGCCGTGCACGCTGAAGCCCTGTGGCGGGTTGTCGTGCGCGTCGCCGATGAGTTGGATGACGCTCTCGGCAACTCCCGTCGTCTCCGGTTCATGGATGCCTTCTGCATCACCCTTGGGGTTGTCGGTCGCCGCGAGGCTGTTGCCGGCGTCTTCCGTGATCACCGGGATCGACGAGGTCTGCGCGGCGTGGGTTTCTGCGAACGCCTGCTCGAGGCGCGATTGGAAGTCTGCGTGGGCACCCTCGTACTGTTCCTCGGTGATGTCGCCGCGTCCAACCAGCGCTTCTGTGTAGAGCGTTCGAACGCTGCGCTTCGCCTCGATGAGGTTGTACATGAGCGGCTGGGTCATCGAGGGGTCGTCGCCCTCGTTGTGTCCGCGACGGCGGTAGCAGACGATGTCGATGACGACGTCACGCTTGAACTGCTGCCGATAGTCGAAAGCGAGCTCCGACACACGCACTACGGCTTCTGGGTCGTCGCCGTTGACATGAAAGACCGGCGCCTGAATTGCCTTGGCAACGTCGGTGGAGTATTGCGAGGTGCGGCCCTCACCGGGAGGCGTAGTGAAGCCGACCTGGTTGTTGATCACGACGTGCATCGTGCCGCCAGTGCGGTACGCGCGCAACTGCGACATTTGCAGAATCTCGATCACGATGCCCTGACCGGCCATCGCCGCGTCGCCGTGCACCATGACCGGCAGCACCGTGAACGAGCCAATCGGTCGCCGGTCTTGCTTGGCACGAACAATGCCTTCGAGCACGCCGTCGACAGCCTCGAGGTGCGAGGGGTTTGCGGCGAGGTAGACCGGAATCGTCGAGCCGTCGGCCGCCGTAAAGGTACCCTTTGTGCCGAGGTGGTACTTGACGTCGCCCGAACCCTGAACGGTCTTCGGGTCTTGGGTTCCTTCAAACTCGCGAAAGATCTGGCCGTAGGTCTTGCCTGCAATGTTCGTCAGCACATTGAGGCGTCCCCGGTGCGCCATGCCTATCGCGACCTCTTCGAGCTTGGCCTCTGCTGCACGCTGAATCACGGCATCGAGGGCGACGATCGTCGACTCTCCGCCTTCGAGACTGAAGCGCTTCTGGCCGACGTACTTGGTCTGAAGGAAGGTTTCGAAAGCCTCACCCTCGTTGAGCTTGCCGAGAATGCGCATTTGCTCGTCGTGGGTCGGCTTTTCGTACGGCTTCTCGACGCGCTCTTGGAACCAGCGCCGTTGTGCCGGGTCTTGAATGTGCATGTACTCGATACCGACGGTGCGGCAATACGAGTCGCGCAGGACGCCGAGAACCTCGCGCAGCAGCATCGTGCGGCGACCGCCGAAGCCGGCCACGACAAATTCACGGTCGAGGTCCCAGAAGGTGAGGCCGTGGCTTGAGATGTCGAGATCGGGGTGCGAGCGCTGGCGATATTCGAGCGGGTCGACGTCGGCCATGAGATGCCCGCGAACGCGGAAGGCGTTGATGAGTTCTTGCACGCGCGCGGTCTTGGACACGTTGTCTGCGAGGTCGACGCTGATGTCCGCTGCCCAGTGGATCGGGTCGTAGGGAAGGCGCAGCGCTTCGAAAATGTCTTCGTAGAAGCTGTTCTGGCCGATCAGCCGCTCGTGGATCTTCTTGAGGAACTCGCCAGAGCCCGCCCCCTGAATCACGCGGTGGTCATAGGTGCTGGTCAGCGTGATGGTTTTGCCGATGCCAAGTTCTGCGAGTGTCTTCTGGCTCGCGCCCTGAAACTCGGCGGGGTACTCGAGTGCGCCCGCGCCGACGATCGTTCCCGCGCCACGCATGAGGCGGGGCACGGAGTGCTCTGTGCCGAATCCACCGGGATTGGTGAGTGAGATGGTATTGCCCGCGAAGTCGGCAGCCGTGAGCTTATTCGCGCGTCCGCGCGCGACGACGTCTTCGTAGGCGACAAGAAACTCGGCGAAGCGCATCGTCTCGCAGCGCTTGATGCCGGGCACCACGAGGGCGCGACTGCCGTCGGGCTTTGGAATGTCGATCGCTATGCCGAGGTTGATGTGCGCCGGCGTCACGACGGAGGGCTTGCCGTCCGGCTCGTCGTAGAACACGTTCTGGCTCGGAAACTCTTTGAGCGTCTGCACCATCGCCCACGCAATGAGGTGCGTGAAGCTGACCTTGCCGCCGCGAGCGCGCTTGAGGTGGTTGTTGATCACGATGCGGTTGTCGATCATGAGCTTCGCCGGAATCGTGCGGACGCTCGTCGCGGTCGGAACGGCGAGGCTCGCATCCATGTTCGCGGCGAGGCTCTTCGCGGCGCCCTTGAGGGCTGCGCTTATATTGGCGTCTTCCTGCGCGGCGACCTCTTCGTCGCTCGGCGTTGCGGCCACACCCGCGGTGCTCGGCGCCTCCGCGGGGATGGGCTGCGGCTTAGCCTGAATCGAGGTGGTGCGGGCGACGGGCGTGCTGCCATTGACGGGCGCCGCAGAATTGACGGGCGCCGCAGAATCGGCGGGTGCCGCAGAATCGACGGGCGCCGGGGCGGGTGCCGTGGTGTCATCCTTCGTCGGCTTGTAGTTCTCTAGGATCGGCCACCACGACTTGTCGACCGACTCTTTGTCGGCGCGGTAGCGCTCGTACATTTCGTCGACGAGCCACTCGTTGGCACCGAATTCGCCAGAAGCGCCGTCCTCCGGCGCCAATCCGGTCACTTGGCTTGACACAGCCGACCGCCTACTTTCCGCTATCCATCGTGGTCGATCACGGGCGCACGACAATCCGCGTCGTGCCGCGTCCAAGCGTAATCGCATTGGCAGCGGACCGCGTGCGCACGGGGCAAGGGTCTAGCGTTAAATCCATGGAGTTCTACGAGACCGCGCCGAGCCATGACCTCACCTACTCTGACGTCTTTCTGGTGCCGAGCCATTCAGAGGTCGCGAGCCGACTCAGCGTCGACCTCAGCCCGACCGACGGCACGGGAGCGACTCTTCCGATCGTTTCGGCGAATATGAACTCGGTCACCGGCCCGCGGCTCGCAGCGACTCTCGCGCGCCGTGGCGCCCTGGGCGTGCTTCCGCAAGACATGCATTTGCAAGATCTGGATGCGGCAATCCGCTGGGTCAAAGCCCAACCGATCAGCTACGACAGCCCCCTTTCGCTGCGCGCGTCTGACACCGTGGCCGCTGCGCGTACTCAGCTGCCCGCGCTTCACGGTCACGGTGTCGTCGTCACCGACGACGCGGGCGGCTACCTCGGAGTCATCGCCGGCGAGCGTCTCGCCGGCGCCATGCCCCAGGCGCCGCTCGGTGATCTGCTCGCCGGGGCCGTCACGGCCCTTGACGCCGATGACGTCGAGTCGCCGCGTGCCGCGTTCGACCTCATGGTCGCCGCTGACCTCGAGTTCGCGCCCGTGCTGCACCACGGCGCGGTGATCGGCACGCTCAGTCGCAAGGGCGCTCTGCGCTCGACCCTCTATGCGCCAGCGCTCGACGGGTCTGGCCGACTTCGCGTCGCCGCCGCGGTGGGTATCAATGGGGACGTCGGCGCGAAGGCGGCGGCGCTTGTTGCGGCCGGGGTCGACGTCATCGTCATCGACACCGCGCACGGCCACCAGGCGGGCATGGCGCGGGCGATCGCTTCTGTTGCGGCGCTCAAGCTCGGTGTGCCGATCGTTGCAGGCAACGTCGTCACGAGCGCCGCGGTACGCGACCTCGTGGCAGCCGGGGCGGACATCATCAAGGTGGGCGTGGGACCAGGCGCGATGTGCACTACCCGCATGATGACCGCGGTTGGGCGCCCGCAGTTCTCTGCGGTGCTCGAGTGCGCGACCACGGCTCGGGCGCGGGGCAAGCACGTGTGGGCCGACGGGGGAGTGCGGCACCCGCGCGACGTCGCGCTCGCCCTGG
>JANONY010000314.1:0-5661 GCA_031421055.1 Actinomycetes bacterium
TGGTAGACGTTGACGCCGCCGTTAGTGATGTAAAACAGCAGAGCCATGCCGAGAACCCATAGCACCGTGCGGTGCACGGGCCAGGGGTCACCACGACGACGCAGGCGCACGACGGCGGCAAGGTAGAAGAACACCCCGAAACCGCATACAAGCACCCACAACAGGTCGAAGTTGAACGTTGTTACTAGCAGCTCGAATGTGACGGGCGGGGGAAGCGGCGCTCCGGTGAGCAACTCGGCCGCGGTCGGCGCCCCTGGGGTGGCCAGCGCTACGGGCGTTGCCGTTCTCGCGAGAGCGGCCGCGGTGCCGGCGGCAAGGCCCATGAAGCCCAATTCTGCGAGCACGAGCACCCAGAACCATCGACGACGACCCGAATCGTTCGAGAGCCGTGCGATGAAGAACCGGCGGTAGGCCAGCCCGAAGAGTCCAAGGGCGGTCAGCGCCGCAACCTTCACGAGCACGAGTGCGCCGTACGGCGTCAGCAGATTATCGAAAGTGCCAACGCGAATCTCGGCGCTGACGTAACCGGAGGCAGCGACGGCGACAAAACACCACACGGCCAGCGTCGAGTATCGCGCCACGAGGTCGCCGAGCCCACGTGGCGCAATAGTGCGCGACAGCAGTGCAATCGTCGTCAGCCCGCCGAGCCACAGGCCGGACGCGGCGATGTGCACCCAAATCGCACTGATAGCCGCATCGTGGCTCGCCAGATCGCCCGCATGACCCTGCAGCGCCATCGGCACGAGCGATAGCGCAGCCCCAAAAGCCATGGCGAGTACCAGCGACTGGTTGCGCACGGCGAAACTCAGCACCGTGAGAACCGCGGCACAGAGCGTCGTCGCGAGCCACGCTTGGCCTGTCTCGGTGTATTGCGCATAGGTCGCCAACAGATCACCGAAAGACGCATCAAGCGAGACGGGCTGCTGGTACGCAGCGAGGAAGCTGAGGAAGCCGGTTGACGCTGCAGCGATTGTCCACACCGCGGATGCGCCAGCCGCGACATCCAGAGCACCCTCGTACTCCGCGCGGTCGCGCACCATCGCAACCGCGGCCAGCGTGAGCGAACCGATCGCGATCGCTGCACCGAGGTTGACGAGCAATTTCGCGACCGGCAGGCCGTAGCGAACGACGGCGCCCGGATCCGAAATGAGCTGTTCTTCTGCGCCACCACCGAACCGCAGCGCCACCAGGGTGGCAGCAATGGCAACGAGGAGCAGAATTGAGGGCGCCGCGACGCGAATCAGGCGAGCACTAGCGGTGGCGGGCACAGACTCAGCCTAAACACCAGTGGCCGTGCGCACCGCCAGCGCAAACAAAAGGGGCACCGACTTCGTCGACGCCCCCTTTGAAAGAAACTACCTAGCCCTTGGCTGCTGCCTTGAGCTTGCTGCCGGCCGAGACCTTGACGCCATAGGCGGCCTTGATCTGGATTGCCTCACCGGTCTGCGGGTTGCGGCCAGCGCGAGCAGCGCGGTGGCTGCGCTCGACGGAGAGCCACCCTGGAATGGCGACCTTGGTGCCCTCGGCCACGTTCGACGCGAGCACAGCGAAGAAGGCGTCAACGACGCCGCCAACTACTGCGGTGCTTTGGCCAGACTCAGCGGCAACGGCAGCAACGAAGTCGTTGCGGTTTAGTGAATTATCAGCCATGGCTTGTCCTCCTAGGACCTAGTGCTTTGAAGGGACCGACGGCGGTGGCCGCAGGAACCGCCTGCGAATCTACCAGCTTGACTTGGTAATTCCGGGCAATTCTCCACGGTGCGCCATATCGCGGAAGCGAACTCGGGAAACACCGAACTGGCTGAGGAACCCTCGTGGGCGGCCATCAATCGCGTCTCGGCCGCGCACGCGCACCGGCGAAGCGTTGCGCGGAAGCTTCTGTAGGGCCACTCGTGCGGCCTCACGGGACTCGTCGGTACCGGCCGGGTCGACCAGCGCCTTCTTGATCTCGAGACGCTTGGAGGCGTAGCGGGCCACGATGACCTTGCGCATCTCGTTCTTTGCGATCTTGCTCTTCTTAGCCATTCTTAGCGCTCCTCGCGAAATTCGACGTGCTTGCGTACAACCGGGTCATACTTCTTGAGCACGAGTCGGTCTGGGTCGTTGCGACGGTTCTTCTTGGTCACATAGGTGTAACCGGTGCCCGCCGTCGAGCGGAGTTTGATGATCGGGCGGATGTCCTGCTGCTTGGCCATTAGATTTTCTCCCCGCGTGCAAGGAGGTCCTTGACGACTGCTTCGATGCCGCGGACGTCAATAACCTTGATGCCCTTGGCCGATAGCTGCAGCGTCACCTTGCGGCGCAGCGACGGCACGTAGTACGTCTTCTTCTGGATGTTCGGGTCGAAACGACGCTTGGTGCGTCGGTGCGAGTGCGAGATTGCGTGTCCGAAGCCGGGGATGGCGCCGGTCACTTGGCAGGTTGCTGCCATGGCTTTACTCCTGTTCTGGTTACCGTAAGGCGAATGCCCTACCCAAGGTCACTTGTCGGCACGCGATCGTCCGCTCATGGCGGCTTCTCAACCGGCACAGAGTGGATTGCGTACAAGAGGCGCTGACTTGCGTCGGCACCAAAGAGAAAGCCTACGTTTTTGCCGGATTGAGTGCAACTTTGGGAGGCCGCTCGCTCGCCGTCACCGCGCACCACATGTGGCACACAGTCCGAAGACATCGACAACGTGGTTCGCCTGAGTAAAGCCGTGTTGGGCGGCAACGCTCTGTGCCCATGTTTCGACCTCATCCGCCTCGATTTCTACCGTGAGGCCGCAGGTGCGACAGATCAAGTGATGGTGGTGGCTGCCTGGTGTACAGGCGCGATAAAGGTTTTCACCCTCTTGCTGCAGGGAGTCGGCCTCGCCCTCAGTCGCAAGGTCGGCGAGCGCCCGATAGACCGTCGCGAGTCCGATTGTCGACCCAGTGGCGTGGAGGTTCGAGTGCAGCGACTGCGCGCTGACGAAGCCCGCCGAGACTCCGAGCGCCTCCTTCACCGCCTCGCGCTGTCGCGTGTTGCGTTTCATACGACGACTCTCGCTTTCACTGCTGTGCGCGCGCCCACAACCCGGCAGATCAAGTAGATCGCGAACGAGATGGTCGTGACGTACGGGCTGATCGGCAATCCGCCGCCGATCGCAAGCAAGATGCCGCCGACCACCGACACGACCGCGAAGGCAACGCTCAGCAGCGGGGTGAGCACGGGCCTTGCGGTCACGCGCATCGCGGCAGCCGCCGGCGTCACGAGCAACGAGAGCACCAACAGCGCCCCAACCACGTGCACCGCGACGGCGGTCGCAAGCCCGAGCAGCACCATGAAGACGAGCGAGAGCGCGCGCACCGGCACGCCCTTGGCGCTGGCCACCTCGGCGTCAACCGACGCGAAGGCGAGGGGTCGCCAGATGACAAGCAACGCAGCGATCACGATAAACGAAATCACAAGCATTGCGACCAGTTGCGGGGTGTCGACCGACACGATCTGACCGGTGAGTAGGCCGAACTTATTTGCGCTTCTGCCCTGATACAAAGCTAGACACAGGATGCCGAGGCCAAGCCCAAACGGCATAAGCACCGCGGTGATCGAGTTTCGTTCTCGCGCTCGAGACCCGAGCAGCGCAATGAGCAGCGCGGCCACGAGCGAACCGAGCACCGAGCCGGCAACGACGTTCACCCCGAACAACAGCGCGGCTGCCGCACCAGCGAACGAGAGCTCGCTCACACCGTGCACCGTGAACGCAAGGTCGCGGCTCATCACGAAGGTGCCGATGAGGCCGCCGAGCACACCGAGCACAGCACCGGCAAGAATCGAGTTGCGCACGAGCCACAGCAGCTCGCCGTAATCGGTGAAGTTGAAGATCAGTGACCAGTCCATCAGTGGTGGTGCTCCTCTGGTCCCGCGCCGACGACAACAACGCGGCCGCGACTGTGAAAGACGTCGACGGCCGTACCGTACAGCTCGCTCAGCACTTCAGAGCGCAATACTTGGTCGGCCGTTCCGATCGTGAATCTGCCGTGCGCAAGGTAGAGCACTCGATCGACGATGCCGAGAATAGGGTTCACGTCGTGCGTGACGAAGAGCACCGCCGTTCTGAGTCGTTGGCGTTGTTCGTCGATCAGCTCGCTCACCGCGCGCTGCTGAGCAAGATCAAGCGAAAGCAGCGGCTCGTCGCACAGCAAGAGTGCCGGCGAGCTCGCGATTGCCTGCGCGATTCTGATGCGCTGTTGCTCTCCACCAGACAGAGACGCGACCGGAGCGCTGGCGTAGCCGCTCGCACCGACCGAGGCGAGCAGTTCGTCAACGCGCGCGCGCACCGCCCTGCTCGAAATCGGCGGCCCCCAGCGGTTGCCATCAATGCCGAAAGCCACGAGGTCGCGCGCGCGCAGCGGAGTGCCGTCGCGGTGTGAATTCTGCTGCGGAATGTAGCCGACCGCAGGATTGCCGCGCCGCGCCGCCGCGCCGAGCAGCTCGACCGTTCCGCTAGTGAGCGGCTGCTGCCCAAGGATCGCCCGCAATAGGCTCGTCTTGCCCGTACCGTTCGGGCCGAGCACCGCGACGAATTCGCCTGCTTCAACCTCGAGGTTGAGGCCGCTCCACAACTGGCGGTCGCCGAACGCGAGCGAAGCGTCGGTGATCGAGAGCACGCTCACGAGAGCTCCTCTAGGGCAGCAAGGTTCGAGGCCATCCACTCGAGGTAGCTGTAGCCGTTCGGCAGCGTCTCGGTCATCGGCACGACCGCAACCCGCGCCGCGATGGCAGCGGCTTTCACCTGCTCGGTCTCTGGCGACGTCGTCTGCTCGTTGTAGACGAGCAGCCGCGCTGTACCGTCGGTCACGAGGGCGAGGGTGTCGCGCAGGGCGACCGGTGGCACATCCGACCCCTCTTCTATCGCCTGGCTGAACGCGTCTGGGGTGACGTTCGTGAAACCGGATGCCGTCAACAGATACAGCGGCACCGGCTCGGTAATCGCAACAGCCGTCTCATGCCCGGCCGCAGCCATCGCCGCCTCTCTGGCCTGCAGTTCGGCAAGGGCATCGGCGAACTCGGTCGAGTTGAGTGGCCGGTCTGCACGCGCGCCAATCTCGGCCTGCAGCGCCGCCGCGAGCTTCTGCACCGTTGGGAAGTCGTACCAGAGGTGTTCGTTGAAGCCTTCGGTCGTGTCGTACCCGCTGATCTCGGTGACATTGATCACGGTTGCGTCGTCGTTGCCAGCCCCGGCAAGCAGGGTGTCGGCCCAGTCGTCGTAGCCTCCACCGTTGGTAATCACGATGTCGGCTTTCGAAAGAGCCAGCTGCACTCGAGCGCTGCCTTCGACCGAGTGCGGATCTTGCGCAGGGTCGCTGACGATCGACGTGACCTCGACGAGGTCACCCCCGATCGCGGCCGCGATGTCGCCGTAGACATTGGTCGATGCGACGATGTGGATTCGTCCGTCGTCTGGCGACGCGGGTGCTGAGCACCCGGCTAGCAGCAGAGCGCAGACGAGGACGAGTGGGGCACGCATGTGTGAAGCCTATCGGTAATGAGACTCGTTATCGATAGACGCCGTCCGCGTGCGCGGTGCCTCTCTCGCGGGCGCGGTGCCTCTCTCGCGGGCGGGTGCGGTGCCTCTCGCGCGGGCGCGCGGTGCCTCTCGCGCGGGCGCGCGGTGCTGTGTTGGCAATGCTGCGGTGA
>JANONY010000315.1:0-2494 GCA_031421055.1 Actinomycetes bacterium
GGTCGTCTCCAACCTTCCGCCCGAATTCTGGGGCTATCCGCCCGCCAAGACGAAGAGTCAGAGCACCGAGGGCGGAGCGACCCTCAAGCGCGGCAGCACCGTCACGATTGGCGACGCCTAGACCGCCGCGAGCTCTTCTGCGACCAAAAACGCGAGCTCGAGCGACTGCATGTGGTTCAGGCGCGGGTCGCACAGCGATTCGTACTTGGTGGCTAGCGTGGCCTCGTCGATGTGTTCTGAGCCGCCGAGGCATTCGGTCACGTCGTCGCCGGTGAGCTCGATGTGGATGCCGCCTGGGTGCGTACCTACCGCCCGGTGTGACTCGAAGAAGCCCTTGACCTCGTCGACAACGTCGTCAAAGCGGCGCGTCTTGTACCCGGTAGCCGTCGTGAGGCCGTTGCCATGCATGGGGTCGGTGACCCAGAGGGGCGTGGCCTCGTGGTCTTTGATCGCCTCGAGAAGCGGCGGAAGCGCATCCCGAACCTTGGTAGCGCCCATGCGCGTGATGAAAGTCAAGCGACCAGGTTCGCGATCGGGGTCGAGCTTGTCGATCAGACGTCGCATCTCGTCAGCGCTCGTTGACGGGCCAAGTTTGACGCCGATCGGATTGCGAAGGCGGCTGAAGTAGTCGATGTGCGCGCCGTCGAGGTCGCGGGTTCGCTCACCAACCCAGATGAAGTGAGCCGAGGTGTTGACCGGAGTGCCGTTGCGCGAGTCGATGCGAGTCATCGGGCGCTCGTAGTCCATCAGTAGCCCCTCGTGGCTGGTGTAGAACTCGACGCGCTTGAGCTCGTCGAAGTCGGCGCCAGCGGCCTCCATAAAGCGAATCGCCTTGTCGATCTCGTTCGCGAGCTTTTCGTAGCGGTGATTGGCTGGGTTGGCCGCAAAGCCGCGGTTCCACGAGTGCACTTGGCGGAGATCGGCGAAGCCACCCTGCGTGAAGGCGCGAATGAGGTTGAGCGTCGCGACCGCCGTGTGGTAGCCCTGCACGAGTCGGCGCGGGTCTGCCGCGCGCGACTCCGGAGTGAAGTCGTAGCCGTTGACGATGTCGCCGCGGTAGGCGGGCAAAGTTACGTCACCGCGCGTTTCGAGGTCATTCGAGCGCGGTTTGGCGAACTGCCCAGCCATGCGCCCCATCTTGACGATCGGCATCGATGCGCCGTAGGTCAGCACGACCGCCATCTGCAGGATCGTCTTGACCCGATTGCGAATCTGTTCAGCCGTAGCACCGGCAAACGTCTCAGCACAGTCGCCGCCCTGTAACAGGAATGCCTCACCGCGCGCAACCCGTGCGAGTCGTTCTCGAAGAATGTCAATCTCGCCAGCGAAGACCAGCGGAGGCAGGGTCGCGAGTTGGGCGCTGGCCGCTGCAACCGCCGCGGCGTCTGGCCACTCCGGCTGTTGCTTGATCGGCAGTTCACGCCAATAGTCGAGGCCGGCGATCACTGCTGGATCAGCGAGGACTACGGGCTCGGACGGGTCGACCACGGCAAGTTTCCTAACGAAATGGATTGCTCTGCCGCAAAATCGCAGCGTCATCGAGCCTAGCCCAGCGGCGGCTGCACGGGGTTCGGCTGCACAGGGTTCGGCGGCGGCACGGGGTTCGGCAGCGAGCTAGCGACGAGCTGCTGTCGTGGCGCGCTCTTTGACCGAGCTGGCGTACACATCCACGTATTCTTGCCCGCTGAGTTTATTGAGCTCGTACATGATCTCGTCGGTGATCGACCGCAGGATGAATCGGTCGCCCTCTAGGCCCTCGAAGCGCGAGAAGTCGAGTGGGTCGCCAAACATGATTCCGATGCGCCTGACCTTGGGAATCTTGACTCCGATCGGCATGACTTTCTCTGTGTCGACCATGACCACTGGCACCACCGGCACGTGGCCCTCGAGGATCATGCGCGCGACGCCAGTGCGACCGCGGTACATCTTGCCGTCTGGGCTGCGGGTACCTTCCGGGTAAATCCCGAGAATGCCACCGTTGGCGAGCACGCGAAGCCCGGTGTTGAGCGACGCTTCTGACGCCTTGCCTCCAGAACGATCGATCGGCAGCATACCGGTGCCGAGCAGAAAGTTTTTGATAGCCCAGCCGCCGATGCCTCGGCCGTGAAAGTAGTCACTCTTGGCCAGAAACGAGATGCGCCGATCGATGACGAGCGGCAGAAAGATCGAGTCGATAAACGAGAGGTGGTTGCTGGCGAGAATGACTGGTCCGTCGACCGGGATCTTCTCTTCGCCAACCACCCACGGGCGAAAGACAGTCTTGAGAATGGGCCCGGCGACCAGATTCTTCATGAACCAGTAAAACATCGTGTGCCAACCTCTTCGCGAAGAACCAACTCTACTGCGAGAGCGAATGGATGCGGGCAAGGTCGGCAGCGCCAACCACCCCGGCATTATTGACGAGTTCTGCAATCACGAACTCAGCTTCTGGGTGGTATCCCCGCGCCGGCAGGTGCTGCAGGTAGGCCTCGCGCACTGGCGCAAGAAGCAGCTC
>JANONY010000316.1:0-2823 GCA_031421055.1 Actinomycetes bacterium
CGCCGTCGTTGATCAGATAGAGCGCATCGCGGATGTCATGTGCAATGCCGTCGGTCGCTGACCGCGTTCGAAAGGCGAGCGACTTCTCCACAGCTTGCCGCTTGCAGTTGACGTGATTGCAGACGTTCGCGCTACCATTTCTACCGGCAGCGAATTCTGAAAAACGGATCCCGCGCCACTACGAAGAACCCACGCCTTGTGCGTGGGTTCTTGCGTTCTGGAGGCCCTTTGCCTATTGCATATCTAGATGAGTTCGGCCACGTCGGGCCTTATATCGAGCACGGTCATCCGAAATTTGGACAGCACCCTGTCTTCGGTTATGCGGGTTTCATCCTGCCCGCAGGGAGCGCACGCGACATCGGGGCCGAGTTCAAGCGGGTCAAGACATCGCTCTTCAAGACCGAGATAGCCAAGAGCGTCTTGCCTGCTCAGTGGGAGCGAAAAGGGTCGGAGTACTTCACCTCAGGCAGCATCGAGGCGCGCCGAGAGCAGATTCGAACCTTCAAAGGCCTGGTGAAGCAGATCAGGGCATTCGACGGTCGCCTGTTCTACTACGGTGACGAGAAGCTACGTGGCACTTTGAAAACCACTGGGCGCACGCCGCAGGCGATAATGCACGACGCATTGCGGGAGACGATCAACAGGATCTGCACTTACGCCGAATCGCGCGATGACGACGTATTGATTCTGATGGATTCGTTCACCGACAAGACTCGGCAAGAACTGGCAGCGAAAACCTATGCGCACATTTATAGCCGCAGGCGCACGGAGATGCGCCGGATTATCGAAGCACCACTCCACATCGAGAGCAAGCTCAACTCCGGTATCCAACTCGCTGACTGGATTTGCGGCCTCGTCGGTCGGGCGTCTCATTTTCAACTTGTTCGCGGGTCGGGGTTCGGTTGGGCTGCATCCCATTTTTGTGTAAGCCTGCAAGGGATATTCACCTACGAATCCAAGTTGCACCTGACATACGGCGAAGACATCCATCACATCAAGCTCTTTTCGGACTCGGCGTCGCGATTTGCGCCGCCGTCTGACGGCTCAATTGCGAGTCGAGTGCCTGACCTGCATGCGATCCATGACGCAGCGCTGCGGCAGCCTTCTCAAGCTGGCGAGGTCGACGTCGCGAAGTGAACCGAGTTAGTTGAGGAGCGCCTACCGTAGAGCCGTAGCCTCCGACGCAGCGCACGCGAGTGTGACGGTCGGGGTTCTTTTTGGGTCGCGTCTAGCCCAGCAGGCTTGAGTCGCTCGGGCCTTGGTTTCGAGCGCTGACATTGGCGCGGTTCGGCGGCAGTGCCTCGTACGTGACCGTCACGCTTGCCGCTGCAACCGCTGCTGTTCGTCGGGGCCGGCTTTGGTCAGACTGACGTCGAGCTCGCGCCGCCGGCCTCGTAAACCCGCTATCCCCTACTAGATGCGGCGGCAACTCAGCTCACGTTGATTCGAGCAACAACCTCGCCATGTCGGCAGCGAATTTCTCTGCACGCCGAGAGTCCTTGCGCAAACCCCACCTTTGAGTCAAACTTGCATGACCTGATATTTGCTAAAGTTTTGGCCCAGATCAGCGCTGCACCCCCGCCGACCGACCCGAACGAAGTAGGCACCATGATGCGACCCGTTGTGACCCTTGTGACCGCGATCGCTGTGGTGGTGGGCGTTACCGCCCCGGTAAGTGCCGAGGGGGCGCGGGCCGAGGCGGCGTCCGCCTTCGTTGTTTCGGGCGGGTTGCCCGACGACACACTGCTCTACCAGCGCGACCCGTGGCCGAACGACAACACGATCCCGAACAACTATGGGTACTGCCCGGTCACCCCGATCGGCGGGCTCGTCACGAGCGGTAGCAGCCCGTATACGGCAGGGCCGGGTTCCAACTGCGTGGCGGTCAACAACCTCACGATGAATACGCAGCGCACCGCGCTCGCGGGCCTCGTCGACAACAACGTGTGGCTCTACGACGTGCACGACAACGGCACAGTCACCGCATCGCCCAAGCAGCTGTTCAACGGGGCAGGGCCGCGCTGCAACATTGGTGACGCGATCGCGTGGACTGCTGACGGATCCACCATCACGTGCTTTTGGTCGACCGACTGGTTCATGTGGCAGAACGTCGTCACCGGGGCGACCGGCGTCAAGCTGAACTCATCGCTGGGCCTGTCGAACCAGCGCGGGTACACGCCGGTCTGGCTACCCAACGGCGACCTGCTCGTCACCGGCCCCGTCGTCGGATGCGCTGGCACGACGATCTGGCGCGTCGCCATGAGCGGCCTCACCGCCACCAGCGCGGCCACGCGCATTGGGCCTGCCTGCCCGACTGAGAGCATCCGGACGCCCGTGCTCTCGCCGGACGGCAGCACGCTCGCCTACCTCGGCTACGGCCCGAACGGCAGCAACTATCGCATCGCAACGAGCGACCTCAATGGCGCCAACGAGCACGTGCTCATTCCCGCGCGGACGACCGCCGGCGACTTCCACTCGAACCCGGTGTGGAGCCCCGACGGCCGGCATCTGCTGACCACGTTGCAAATGAGCAGCCAGCCCGGTGTGCCGTACTACTACGGCACTCGCTACCGCACCGGGATCGCAGCGATCACCGTTGCGACCTCTGCCGTGCACTGGGTGCTACCGCCGCAGGCGACCTTCGACGCGCGCTACCCGGTGGCCGCGAACGTGCCAGACGCGACCGCGGTGTCGCTGCGGCCCTCACCGACGGCGCGCGTCGCCGCGGTTAACGGCGACTCGTCGGTCACGAGCGCCCTGAGCGGTGACACGCTCACCATCACGGGCGCGTGGTTTGACCCCGAGAACCCGCCGAGCACCGTC
>JANONY010000317.1:0-13506 GCA_031421055.1 Actinomycetes bacterium
ATCACGCGAGACTGCGACGTGTCAAGCTTCGGGATCTCAGACGGCGCATCCTGCGCTCGTTCGAACCCGCGGATCACCATGCGCCAACGGTAGTCGTTGGCGCAGACAGTGCGAGGTTGCACTGGCGCTCAGCGTGGGCAGAATTCAGCGCAGAGTGAACGGGTGAGCCGGCCAGTGCGCTTTGTCGTACTCTTTCTCTCGTGGACATTCGCATCGGTATCACCAACAGCCCCCGTGAGATCAGCTTCGAGTCGTCGCAGACGGCCGCTGAAGTCGAGGCCCTCGTCGCCGCCGGCCTCGAAGAAGGCTCGCGCCTGATCAAGTTGACCGACAGCAAGGGCAAACTGTTCCTCGTGCCTTCGACAAGTTTTGCGTACATCGAGATCGGCTCCGAGTCGGGTCGTCGGGTTGGATTCGTGGCCTAATGGAGCTGCTCTTCGTCATCATCATTGCCGCTGGCCTCGGGTTCCTCGCGCGCTACACGATCCGTGGCCGCGAGATGCACGGCGGCCTGTTGCTCGCCGGCGTTGCTGCCGCGGTAGCGGCAGTGGTGTGGGTCGTGCTGCTCTGGCTCGGCTTCACCTTTGACGGCGGTTGGATTTGGGCGATCAGCCTCACGCTTGCTGGCCTCGCCGCAATCATCGTCGCGGCGACCCTGCCGCAGCGACGTCGCTCGAGCGACCGCGCCCTGTTGACCAAGCTGAGCGGCGGCCGCGCCTAGTTCTAGGCTGCTTCAGTCTGAGGCCGATAGGGCCCTGGGCAGTTGAGCTGTTAGGCCGTTAGGCCGTTAGGCCAAGCGCATCCATGCGGCGCGTGTGGGCCGCAATGAGTTCGGTGAACACCGGCTCGATGCGCGCTTCATCGGTGGCGGATGCCGGCGGGGTCGCCAGCGACGAGCGAGCCACCAAAATACAATCGCCAACCAATCGCCGCCCCCACAGTGCGAGGCGTGCGGCCAACCGCGGGTCGGCCGCGATGCCAACCCTGATCTGTTCGGCGAGCAGTTCGTCGTGCGACTCGACGGCGTAGATCGCCGCGAAACGCTCGGCATCGGCGCGGGGCAACCCGGCCGCGAGCCGCGCAAAGCAGTCGTCGACGATACCCGAGGTGATGTGGCTCGTTACGAGCGACTCGTAAAAGTCTTTGCCCTGGGTGACCGATTGAAAGTAGTCAATTTCGGTCGTGTACGGCTCCATGGCGTCGGCGGGAGTTGATCCGGCCCGACGTATTTCGTCGGAGAGTCTCTCGTAGCGACGGAGGGAAATCGCGGCCGCCTGACTGATCGCATCTTTGCCAGCGACGGTTGGCGCTGTGGCGACGAGCCGACTCAGGTCTTCGAAGATACTCAGTTGCAGGTAAGCGGCTTGGCCGAGGTAGCGGTCGCGGCTCGGGGCGAGGTCGGCGAGGTCAACTTTCTGGGCGGCGACGGCTTCGTCAGATCGTGGCCGGAGTCGCGGGGCGTCGGAACGATTCGTTGCCTTGCGCCAAAACCATTTCACCACTGGCACAGCTTATCTTCGACCGGGCTGTGCACCCGAACCCGTGGGGAGCCAAGCACGGGCAACCGCCTTCGCGCAGGCTAAACTGAGGCTGTGCCTCCCATTTCTGGAGGAGGCTGCGCGCCCCAGGTCAAAGCGGGCGCACTCTCGCTTACCGACAGGGCAATACTCACGTGACTTTTGCAGAACTCAATATCGATCAAGACATGGTCGACGCGCTGGCAACCAAGGGCATTCTCGAACCGTTTCCGATTCAAGAACAAACAATCCCGATGGGACTCGCTGGCCAAGACATCATCGGACAGGCCAAGACCGGCACAGGCAAGACGTTGGGCTTCGGCCTGCCGCTGCTGCAGTCGCTAGGCACAAACCCAGAACCGGGTGTCAAGGCGCTCGTCGTCGTGCCGACCCGCGAGTTGTGCGTGCAGGTGGCAGAAGACCTCGTGCTCGCCGCATCCAACCGCGCGACCAAGATCGCCGCGATTTATGGCGGCAAGGCCTACGAGGGTCAGGTCGAAGAGCTGAAGGCCGGCGCGCAAGTCGTGGTCGGAACACCCGGTCGACTGCTCGACCTCGCCTCGCAGCGACTGCTCTCGCTCAAGGACGTCAAGGTCATGGTTCTCGACGAGGCCGACAAAATGCTCGACCTTGGCTTCCTCAGCGACATCGAGAAGCTGTTCGCGCAGACCTCGCCGACCCGCCACACGATGCTGTTCTCGGCAACGATGCCTGGGCCAATTGTCGCGCTCGCGCGCAGGTTCATGAACAAGCCGATTCACATCCGCGCGACCGACCCCAACGAGGGCCTCACTCAAGCCAACATCAAGCACGTGGTTTACCGCGCGCACTCGCTCGACAAAG
Organism: Actinomycetes bacterium; assembly: GCA_031421055.1. Lineage (GTDB taxonomy): Bacteria > Actinomycetota > Actinomycetes > Actinomycetales > Microbacteriaceae > Conyzicola. The sequence goes on from JANONY010000317.1 coordinate 2,361, forward strand.
ACGAGGTCATCGCGCGCATTCTGCAGGCAGAGGGTCGCGGCAAGACCGTGGTCTTCACCCGCACCAAGCGCGCAGCAGCCAAGCTGGTTGAGGAGCTCAACGACCGTGGCTTCAACGCCGCGGCCGTGCACGGCGACCTCAACCAAGAGCAACGTGAGCGCGCGATGGCTGCCTTCAAAGCCGGCAAGAAAGACATCCTGATTGCGACGGATGTTGCTGCGCGCGGAATCGACGTCAATGACGTCACGCACGTGATCAACCACACCATCCCCGATGATCACGACACCTACCTGCACCGCGCTGGACGCACCGGCCGCGCTGGCAAGACCGGCATCGCCGTGACGTTCGTTGACTGGGATGACATGCACAAGTGGTCGCTCATCAACCGCGCCCTCGAGATGGGAATTCCCGAGCCGACCGAGACCTACTCGTCGAGCCCGCACCTGTTTTCTGACCTCGACATACCGGAGGGCACGAAGGGCCGTCTTCCCGGATCCGTGGCGCGCGTTCGTGAAGCGGTTCCCGCGCAGGGCTCACGCCCCCCTCGTACCGGCGACTCAAACCGTACCGGCGACTCAAACCGTGCCGGTGACTCAAAGCGCACCGGCGACTCAAACCGCCCGCCGCGCCAACGAAGCCACGCATCGGATGCCACCCGCTCAAGCGCAGATGGCGGCGGCACGCACGACGGTGCGTCTCCTTCGCGTCGCCGCAGGACTCGCACGCGGCACGGCGGTTCCGGTGCTGCCGGTTCCACCCCTCCCCCCGCCTAGTCAGGCAAAGGCTGCTGGCTGCTGGTCTGTTCCGACCACGGGGGTGCCGCGCAGACGCAGACCGAGCACCGCATACCCGGCGGCGAGCAGCACACTCAGCACGGTGCTGGCGAGGAATAGGCCAGAGTCGAGCTGCTGTTGTGCGAGGCTCGTGAGCGGTTGCTCACTCGCGGCCACGAGTGTCTGCAGCCCGACCATGGATCCAATTACCAACAGAATCGGCACCACGACTAGCAGCAGTGTCGTCACGACCCAATTCACGGCGCGCTCGCGGCTCATGCGCGCGACCGTGACCGCCAGCCCCGCGGCGAAGTAGACGCCCCAGGCGAGGAAGAACCACGCGAAGCCGAACGACGCGAGCACCGCAAGGATCATCGAACCGATCACGACACCGGTGAGCGCGTCGACGCGCCCGGCGACGCGCAGGTTCTGCGCAATGAGCGCGAGACCGGCAACGAATACCGTCACCACCTGAACGAGGCTCTGCACCGCGTATTCGTTTGTCGACCAAGTCTTGTCGAGATAGTCAACGAGCCCGAAGGGGCCAAAGAAGATCAACGCCAGCCAGAGGGCAGCGGCGATAAGCGCGAGATTGCCGGCCGAACGGCCGAGTGCGTGAACCATGTCAATTCCTTTCGTCGGGACGGCAGCGAGCATCGCTGCCACAAGGTGCGGATCGCCGAAGCGATTGAGCGTCGCTAGCTGTGCTGACTCGAGGTCTAAGCCAGCGCCTCGAGCTCGGTCTGCAGACTCGAGCAGGTGGTCGGCAATTTCGTCACGTAGGTCTGCGGCGTCGCTGCGGTGCTCAAGCTGCCGTGCAACAACGTCAAGGTAGGTCTCAATCAGGGCGTAATCGGCCACGGCGACCTTCCAACGACGGCGGCAACGGCGCGTACGAACTCGTCCCACGTCGACTGCTCGTCAACGAGTTTCGCGCGCCCAGTTGCTGTCAGGCTGTAACTGCGACGACGACGGCCACCGGCTTCACTCCACTCGCTGCGCAGCGTTCCCGCGCGCTCGAGGCGGTGAAGCACTGGGTACACCGTTCCCTCGGCGAGGTCAAAAGCATCATCGCTGCGGGATCGGAGCTCTTCAATGATCGAGTAGCCGTGGCGTGATCCGTCTGCGAGCACGGCCAGTATCAGCAGATCAAGGTGTCCCTTGAGCAATTCGCCTTTCATACCTAGCAATACTAAGCATCGGGTGGCTGGGTGTCAATGGTGTCTGCCGCGCGGCGAAGACTTTTGCCGAATGTCAACCCGTGCTGTGCGCCTGAGCGTCGTACAGTCACACTGAGAGAAAGGTCTTGCTATGACGAACACACGGCGGGTTCTGGTCGGTATTGCCCTCGCGACGCTTCTGTTAGCAGGCTGCACAGGCGTCGATCCTTTTGGCATTCCCGCTGACGACCACGGCACCGGCGGCACGGGAGCCGGTGCGCCATCCGAACCCTGCATCGTCGGCGCTTGGAATCTCGACGTCGGCGACTATGAGGCACAATCCATCGTCTACATCAATGGCCTCGCCGTGCCGATGGACAACTTCTACCTCACCGGTAGTCAGACCCTCAGCGCGACGGCCGACGGGCTTTTCCGGCTCGACACGAACATCACCACCGGTGGAGACATCACCCTGCCCGGGTACCTCCACGTCGTCGAGACGACCACGACCGGCATCTCAACCGCTGAGTGGAGCGCCGGCGACGCCGGAACGATCAACCTCGATGACTGGGTTGATGAACTGGTGACGACCGGCGATGCGCCGGAAGACACCGGGCTCGGCGGTGGGGTCGGGTTCGGCAATGTCGCGAACGTATCCATGACCTGCGACAGTGACCGGCTGACGCTTCAAGGACCGGACGCTCCGCTCGTCTCGCGCTGGAACCGCCAGTAGCAGGTGCCGTCTAGCCCACAAACGGCGCGGAACCAGTTGCGCGAGCGACCAACTTCTCAAGCACCGCTGGGCTCGTCGTGTTCTCGCCGAGCCGGTTGGGCTTGCCCTCGCCGTGGTAGTCGCTCGATCCGGTGATCTCGAGCCCAAACTGCGCCGCGAACTCTAACAACCTCAACTTGCCGTCGTCCGTGTTGTCACGGTGGTGCACCTCGAGGCCGAACAACCCTGCGTCGGCGAGAATGCGCATGTTGTCTTCGTCGATCATGCGGTCACGGCCGTGGGTCGCCGGGTGCGCGAGCACGGCCACTCCCCCGGCGTTGACTATCATCTCGACTCCTCGAAGGGGCGAAGGCGCGTAGTACTTCTCGTAGTAGCCGCTGCGCCAGTGCAAAATGCTCTCGAACGCCGCACTTCGATTGACGACGTGCCCACGCGCTACGAGTGCGTCAGCGATGTGCGGGCGACCTATGGTTCCGCCGTCGATCGACTGGGCGAGCACGTCGTCCCAGGTGAGCGCGTAGTCCTCGGCGATGCGATTAACGATGAGCTCTGCGCGATGGAGGCGGCCGTCTCTGATTCTGGCGGTCTCGGTGACGATGTCGCCATCCGATGGATCGAACAGGTAGGCGAGCATGTGCACGCTGGCCGGACCCCAATTGGTGCTCAGCTCCATGCCTGGGATCACGACGATGCCAGCTCCGGCGGCAGCCCCGCGAGCCTCCTCCCAGCCTGCGGTCGAGTCGTGGTCGGTCAACGCGATGGTGCCGATGCCAGCTTCGACCGCGGCGCGAACCAGTTGCGTCGGAGTCTCTGTGCCGTCAGAGACGCTCGTGTGGGCGTGCAGATCGATCGGCAGCGGATCCATAGCTTTCAGCCTATTGGTCTAGGCTCACGCTCATGCTCCGACGGTATTTCACCGCTGCCATTGTGCTGATCACGGGGTTGATTTTGCTGATCCTTATCTGGCCGCAGCTCTTCGGCCTCCAGCGCACCGCCGGCATAGCGCACCTCGTTTCTTTTCGCGGCGCGGTGCTCGGCGCGCTTTGCATCGCGGTACTCGTGCTGTTCTTCGTCTCGGTGCTCACCCCCGCCTGGCGTCGGCTCGCCGCAGCGGTCGCGGTGTTGCTCATCGCAGGCGCTGTCTTTCAGGGCGTGGTTCTCGCCAGCCGTGGCGTCGGCAACGTCGGGTTTCAGAGAGCGAGCGAAAACACAGTCTCGGTGCTCGCGTGGAACACGCTCGGCGACGCACCGGGCGCCGAAACCGTCGCACAGCTCGCTCTCGACACCGAGGCCGACATCGTCGTGCTGCCAGAAACCTCTGCTCCCTTCGGCCTCGCGGTACAAGAAGCGATGGGATCGGCCGGCCGCCCAATGCAGGCATTCACCGTCTCGTACGACCAAGTCTCCAAGGCACGTTCGACCACCGTGCTGATTGCCGAGTCGCTTGGCGAGTACGCCGTGAACCACGACGAACCGAGCTCGAGCGTTTTGCCGAGCGTGGTTGCGCGGCCCGTCGACGGCTCAGGACCGACAATCGTTGGCGTGCACCTTGTGGCGCCCCTACCGGGCGAGTTCGACAACTGGCGCAGCGACCTCGAGTGGATGGCCGCCGTGTGCTCGGACCCCAACGTGATCCTCGCTGGCGACTTCAACTCGACAATCGACCACTTCACCGGCCTCGGAAACGGTCGGGCGACCCTTGGCGACTGCACCGACGCAGCGGGGGCGACCAAAAATGCCGCCGTCGGAACCTGGCCAACTGCGCTGCCCGCATTGTTCGGCGCGCCGATCGACCACATCATGTCAACGCCGAACTGGACTGTCACCGGCATGCGCGTCATAGAGAACTACGACGGATTCGGCAGCGACCACCGACCGGTGCTCGCGCAGCTGTTTCCCGCCGAATAGTTACGGGCCGAATAGTTACGGGCGAATAGTTTCGGGGCGCTGCCCGAAGGCAGAGAATAGGAGGATGCCAGCAGAGAGCACGACCAGCAGCGAGCCCAAGCCACGAGCAACCGGAAATCGCTCGACCACCCCGGTTTCGAAGACCTTCGCCGAGTACATCTCGAGCGACTGGGCAGACCGAGTTTCTGTGCCGCAGCCGCTGCGCACCTCCGCGGCACGAGCGTCAGAGCGCCGGGCAATCATTTCGGGCATGCACCGCGGCGAGCGACTGGTGATACCGGCGGGCGGTGCCGTCGTGCGATCCAACGACACCGACTATCCGTTTCGGGCGCACTCGGCATTCGCCTACCTGACCGGCTGGGGCAGCGACTCCGTGCCAGGCAGCGTGCTCGTGCTCACGCCTGCCGATGGCGGCCACACGGCGACCCTCTACTTTCGCAAGGCTGCAGGACGCGACTCCGATGAGTTCTATGCGAATTCAGATATCGGTGAATTCTGGACTGGCGTGCGGCCCTCACTCGACGAGGTTGCGGCAGAACTCGGGCTGGAGACAGCCGACCTCGGCGGCCTTGAGGGCGTCATCGAGAACTTCGAGGGCACAACCCTTATCGTGCGCGAGGCCGACCGCGAGCTCACCGACCAGCTCGACGGGCAGCGGCTTCTTGCCCTCGACTCTGAACTGGTCGACGATGCGGCCGACAACGAACTCGCGCGCAACCTGAGCGAGATGCGCCTCGTGAAAGACGAGTGGGAGCTCGAACAAATGCGCCTCGCCGTTTCGGCGACGAAAGTCGGGTTCGACGACGTGATCGCCGACCTGCCAGCGATCATCGCGCACGAACGCGGAGAGCGCCTCGTCGAGGGCACCTTCAACCGCCGCGCCCGCGCGGAAGGCAACACCGTCGGCTACGACACCATCGCCGCGAGCGGCCCGCACGCGTGCATTCTGCACTGGACGCGCAATGACGGCCCCGTCGTGCCTGGCGACCTCATTCTGTTGGATGCCGGCATCGAGCTCGAAAGCTACTACACGGCGGATATTACCCGCACCCTCCCGATCAGCGGGCACTTCACCGAGATCCAGCGCCGCGTGTACGAGGCCGTGCTCGAGGCGGCCGATGCGGCTTTTGCGGTCGTGAAGCCCGGCATCCAATTCAAGGAAATTCATGCAGAGGCGATGCGCGTCATCGCGGAGCGCACCGCCGAGTGGGGACTGCTGCCGGTGACCGCAGAGGAGTCGCTGCACCCCGACAATCAGCACCACCGGCGCTATATGGTGCACGGCACCTCGCACCACCTCGGCCTCGACGTGCACGACTGCGCGCAAGCACGTCGCGAGATGTACCTCGACGGCGTGCTCGAGCCAGGCATGGTGTTCACGATCGAGCCAGGGCTGTATTTTCAGCCCGACGACCTCACCGTGCCAGAGGAGTACCGGGGCATCGGCGTTCGCATTGAAGACAACATCGTCGTTACGGCCACCGGCGCAGAGAACCTGTCAGTCGGCATCCCGCGAACGGCGGATGCAGTTGAGGCGTGGCTGAGGCGCTAGCGGGCGATGGTGGCTTGAGGCGTGGCTGAGGCGCTAGCGGGCGGTGCTGACTGGCGCGCGTAGCCCCGCCGCACGCTTCAGTAGCACTTCCCCGCCGCGCGCCGCTAGCTAGTTGCTCGACGGAGCCGAACTCAGCAGCGCCTGCGCCTTCGCCGTCAGCTGCGGATCGATGATGATCTGGTAGTTGCTCGCGAGTACCTGATTGGTTGAGGTGAAGTCACGGCGACGGCGATTGAGGGCGTAGCTGACGATGCCGAAGAGCATGCCGAATCCTGCGCCGAAGAGTGCCGCGGCGCCGAGCATTGCAAAGTTGGGCGTTGCGGTGAACAGGAAGAAGAGGAGGCCAAGAAAGAGACCGAACCACGCGCCGCTAGCGGCACCCGCGAGTGCCGCGCGACCGTAGGTGAGCTTGCCGGTGACGCGCTCGACGGTCTTGAGGTCGTTGCCGACAATTGCGAGTTTCGCGACCTCGAAATCGGCCTTCGCTAAGCGGTCGACGACTTGCTGAGCCTCCACGTAGGTCTCGTAGGTTCCGAGCACGTCGCCGCGCGGGAGGGTCGGAACTGCGGCAGGACGACGGCCGAAAGCGGGGGAATTGGTCACTCCCTCATTCTCTCACCCGTGCGGGTAGGGTTTCACTGTGAGCGCAACGAGAGTCTTCGCTGCCCGCTTGGCCGGGTGCTCCGTTTTCGACCCCGCAGGAGACAAGGTCGGTCGCGTTCGCGACGTTCTCATCGTCTACCGCAGCACCGAAGCGCCGCGAGTGGTCGGTTTCATCGTTGAAGTACCTGGTAAGCGGCGGGTCTTTCTGGCAATCAACCGCGTGACCAGCATCGGCTCCGGCCAGATCATCGCCACGGGCCTGATCAACCTCCGCCGCTTCGAACAGCGCGGCGGCGAAATTCGCATCATCGCAGAGCTGATCGGTCGCAAGGTCAGCCTGATCGACGGATCCGGCCAAGCCACCATCGAAGATGTCGCGATCGAAGACACCGACTCCGGCGACTCCGGCGGCGCGGAGTGGCAGGTCACCCAACTGTTTTGCCGTCGCCCGCGCACCTCCACTTCGCCTTTTGCCAAGGGCGCGACGGTGTTCGCCAAGTGGGAAGAGGTGGTCGAAAAAACGACCGCCGGCGAAGCCCAGTCGGCAACCCAGCTGGTGGCCAGCTACGCCAATCTGCTGCCGGCCGACCTTGCCAATGCCATGCTCGACCTGCCTGAACAGCGCATGCTCGAAGTGGCAGAAGAACTGTCGGATGAGCGCCTCGCCGACGTCCTAGAAGAGATGCCAGAGAGCGAGCAGGTCGACATTCTCAACCAGCTCGACGATGACAGGGCGGCAGACGTTCTCGACCAAATGCAGCCGGATGATGCGGCTGACCTGATCGCGCACCTCAGCGACGAGCGCGGGGAGGCACTACTCGACCTGATGGACCCGGAAGAGGCCGACGACGTTCGGTTCTTGCTCAGCTACGCGCCGGATTCTGCGGGCGGCCTCATGACGACGGAGCCGATCATTGTCTCTGCTGACGCGACGGTCGCCGAGGGGCTCGCGCTCATCCGCCATCACGAACTTGCGCCGGCCCTTGGTGCGGCCATTTGCGTGACGCTTCCGCCATACGAGCCACCGACCGGCCGTTTTCTCGGCATGGTGCACTTTCAGCGCATGCTGCGCTACCCACCAAACGAGCGACTCGGCACCCTGCTCGACCCGACGCTTGAACCGGTGCAGGCGCATACCAGCGCCGCGGAGGTCAGCCGAATTCTCGCCAGCTACAACCTTGTTTCTGTTCCCGTGGTTGACGAAGACCACCGTTTGGTCGGGGTGGTGACCATTGACGATGTCCTCGACTACCTCTTGCCAGACGACTGGCGAAGTACCGATTCGAAACCCACAGCCGAGCCCGAACCGGCTCTAGCGAATACGGCCAACACCAAGCCAGGAAGGAGGACCCGCAATGGCACGCGCTAACCGCACCCCAACACCGCTTGACGTACCGAAGGGCCTGCGCCCTTTCCGGCCGACGCGCAACCGCGACCGGATGGGCCGCTTCTCCGAGGCTTTCGCGCGCGCTATGGGTACGCCGTGGTTCTTGCTCGGCATGTCGATCATCGTCATCGTCTGGCTGAGCTACAACACTTTCGCTCCGCCGGAGCTGCAGTTCGACAAGCGCTTGTCAAACTTCACGCTGCTCACGCTCATCCTCTCTTTGCAGGCCTCGTACGCCGCCCCGATGATCCTGCTCGCCCAGAACCGTCAGGATGACCGCGACCGGGTGCAGATCGAACAAGACCGCCAGCGTGCGGAGCGCAACCTCAACGACACTGAGTACCTCGCGCGCGAGGTCGTGTCGCTGCGTCTGGCGATGAAGGACGTGGCGAGCAAAGACTTCATTCGCGCCGAGCTTCGCGCGCTTCTTGCCGAGCTGAACGAGCCGGACAGAGTCGCCACCCGCAAAGACGATGCCCGCGACTGACGCGGATCTTCTCGCGGCGCTCGCCCGGGTGATCGACCCCGAGATTCGGCGACCGATCACCGAACTCGACATGATCGGCGCGGCGACAGTGGCGGATGGGGTGGCCGCGATCGACCTGAAACTGACAATCGTCGGCTGCCCGGCTGCCAATCGCATCGAGGCGGATGTGCGCGCCGCAGCCCTCAGCGTCACCGGCGTCACCTCGGTCGAGTTGCACGTCGGCGTGATGACCACGGCCGAACGTGATGCGCTGACGCTTCGGCTGCGCGGCGGGCGTGCTCGCGGCGCCCAGTTCGGGCCAGATTCCCTCACCCGCATCTACGCGATCACGAGCGGCAAGGGCGGCGTCGGAAAGTCGTCGGTCACCGCAAACCTCGGCGTCGCGCTTGCGGCTCGGGGGCTACGAGTCGGCATTCTTGATGCGGACGTGTTCGGGTTCTCGATCCCTGGGCTGCTTGGCATTGCTGGCGCAAAGCCGACCAAGGTTGGCGACATGATCATGCCGCCGATCGCGGCAGAGGCGACCGGGGCGGTGAAGGTCATCTCGATCGGGATGTTCGTGGAGGCGGGCACCGCCGTGTCGTGGCGTGGGCCGATGCTGCACCGCACGATCCAGCAATTTCTCGGCGACGTGCACTTCGGCGACCTCGATGTGCTGCTGCTTGACCTTCCGCCCGGTACGGGCGACGTGGCGATCTCGATCGGCCAGTTATTGCCCCAGGCCGAAGTGATTGTGGTGACGACTCCGCAACCGGCGGCGGCTGAGGTCGCGGAACGCAGCGCGATCGTCGCTCGGCAGACCGGTCAGAAGGTCGTCGGTGTGATTGAGAACATGACCGGGCTTGTGCAGCCCGATGGCTCGATCCTGCGACTCTTCGGCGAGGGCGGCGGCGCTGCTGTCGCCGAGCGGCTCGGGGTCGAGTTGCTCGGTTCCGTGCCGCTCAGCCTCGGCTTGCGCGAGGGTGGCGATGCCGGGTTGCCGGTGGTCCTCGCCGATCCGGCCGACCCCGCCGCTGTCGCGCTTGAGGCGATCGCGGCGCAGCTCGCGGCGCGCCCGCGCGGACTCGCAGGCAGGCCCCTCGGCCTGAGCGTCACCTGAGTTGTGAGGTGCGGGTCTCGCGAATCAGCGACGAGTGACTGCGCGGTGGTATCCGTCGCGAGAGACTTCGACGACGGTGCCTGCGATTGCTGCAACGGCGAGTGCCGCGGTGATGACGATGATGCTCATGATTGCTCCCTGATGCTGTGGTCTGCATCCATTCCACCGCTTCTGACTGTTTAGCACAATCGAATGTTTCTTGCGTGATTGTGTAGCCTAGCTACATGGATGTGAACCGACTCGAACTGCTGCGCGAACTCGCAGAACGCGGCAGCATCACCGCCGTCGCTGCCGCAACCAACCGAACGGCCTCGGCGGTATCGCAGCAGCTCAAAGTGCTCGAGCGCGAAGCCGGCATCGCCCTCACCGAACGCCGCGGCCGCGGAATCGAGCTCACTGGCGCGGGACGCGTGCTCGCCCAGACGGCCGAGGATGTCGCGGTCGCCCTCGAGCGCGCCAACGCCATCTGGGAGAACTTCAAATACGCGCCGCGCGGCGACGTGTCTCTGACAATCTTCGAGAGCGGCGGCCAGATGCTACTACCTGGCGTACTCGGCGAGCTCGCCTCCGTGCCTGGCCTCGAACTGCACTGCGACGATGGTGACCCACTCAACGCCGACTTCAGCGACCAAGTCGCTGATTTCGACATTGTCGTCGCCGACTCGTCGAGCCTCCTGGCGAGTTGGCGCGAACGCGGCCTTGCGGTCGTGCCACTGTTCACTGAACCGCTCGACATCGCGTTGCCGCGCAGTCACCCGCTCGCCGACAAGGCAACACTGACCCCGGATGACGTGGCCGACGAGCCATGGATCGGCGTTCCCATCGACTACCCCTTCGATCGCATCCTTCTGGATATCAGCGCCGCCGTTGGACGCTCACTCACCATCGTGCAGCGACTGCGCAGCAACGGCATCGTCGAAGCCCTCGTCGAAGCGGGCCACGGCATCGCGATTCTGCCGCGCTACACAACGCGCGTGCACGGCACGGGGCTCGTGACGCGACCGCTCGTTGGCGTTCGCGCCGAGCGCCTTGTCTCCGTGCTCATGCGGCCCGACCGCGCGCAGCGCCCCTCGGTGCGTCGCGTGGTCGAAGCGCTCCAGCGCGAGGCCGCGCGCATCGAGAGCCTGCACGCGGGCTGAGCGCTTCGAGGCTGAGCTCTTTGAGGCTGAACTCTTTAAGTACGTGGCGTGGTGAATGTTGCGCCTGCAGGCCGCCCCGAGAACGAGAGCTTCTGCGCCCTTACGCGACATTCGCGCCTGTTCGCGCGGGCGCCCATGCTCCGAACGGGCGCGGGCGCGGGCCCAAGATGACCGTCGAGCGGCGCAACAGTCTTAGGCTGAGCGTATGACCGGATCCGTTCTCGACCGGTCGCTCATCGCTGAGCTGGTCGCCGACCTCTCTGTGGCAGGAGCGGCCACCGCATCCGTTTTCGCGCCGTTTACGG
>JANONY010000318.1:0-5644 GCA_031421055.1 Actinomycetes bacterium
GCGACTTTTGCTGCGTATCGTCACGGCACTTCGCGCGCTCTCGGACGAGGTGCCCCTGTTGGTGCGCTTCAGCGCCACCGATTACGCCGAGGGTGGGTGGGATGAAGCGCAGACGGCGACCGTGGCGGGCTGGGCGCACGAGGCCGGCGCCGACTTCTTCGACATCTCGAGCGGCGGCAACATCACCGGGGTGAGCATCCCGTCTGGGCCGGGCTATCAGGTGCACCTAGCGACCTATGTGCACGAGAATGCGCATGTGCCGGTCAGCGCCGTCGGCCGCATCACGGAAGCGCAGCAGGCCTCCGACATCGTCACCTCAGGCCGCGCCGACGCCGTGATGCTCGGCCGCGAGATGATGCGCGACCCGCACTTTGCGCTGCGCGCGGCGCACGAGCTGGGCGTTGAGATCGACTACTGGCCAAAACAGTATCTGCGGGCGCGCTGGAGCTAAGAGCGAAGGCCACTTCTGGCCTGCGCCGCGACGCCAGCGCATGCGGCCGTCCCGGCCGCATGGAGGACGCCAACTGCCCTGCGCCCGCGCCCCGAGCCCTCGACGGAGGGCACCTCCGCACACCCAGTGGTCGAACTTGTCGAGACCCGATTTAGTAGTGGTACCGGCACTGCCAAATCGTCAGCTGCTTATCGTCGAAGGCATACACAAGTCGATGTTCTTGCGTAATTCGTCGCGACCATGGTGAACCAGCCAGGTACTTCAACTGCTCTGGCCTACCGATGCCAGAGGACGGGTTGCGACGCGCATCGGTAATGAGCGTGTTAATTCGCCGAAGCATGGCGCGGTCGTTTGCGACCCAGTACTGATAGTCATCCCACCCCCTCGCTAGGAACCCAAGCTCCAGCACTACGGCAGATCGTCGGGGTCGACCAGCTCGCGCCGCGTGATGCGACCCTCAGCCATGTCACGCGCTGCCTCTGCCAGACGCGCAGCATTCGCCGGTGACCTTAGAAGGTGGGCGGTTTCTAGAAGGGCGTTGTACTCATGCGCGGAGATCAAGAACGCCGATCCCGTTTTGGACGTGATCTCGATCTCAGTGCGATCGACGTTCACCTCTTCGAGCAGCTTGAAGAAGTCTTTGCGCGCAGACGTCGCGGTGATGGCCATGGTTCGCTCCAGACGTACGGAATAACGTACATAGTGTATCACTGACGCCCCGCCGATCTAGCGTCGTTGACACGTCTGTTGATAAGTCGCAGAACACCAAGCCATCGGAGCAAACTGGCCCACGGTTCGTGAGGGGCTACGGCTCACCGACCTGGATTGATCTGTGGCAGAGCGATGGCGCGAAGGTTGTCTTTCTGCACGGCGATGTCGAGTGAGGCGAGGTCGTCCTCTAGCACGCGATCGCGGCACTCTAGAATCGCGCCATGCGCATAGTTCTCAAGCGATGGAAGTTCGCCTATCTAGCCGGAGGCTACGTCGCGCTCGTCATTGTTGCGAGGGCGACGGACCCGCTGCCTGTGCCCGTGTACTACGCAATTGACTACGCTCTCTTCTTCGCGTACCTGATCTTCGCCGTGCGCGCCTTTCGCGGAAAGGATGAACCAATCGAGCCACCGAGACCGTGGTGGCGATTGACGGCGAAGCCCAAGGCCGGGTTCTGGCTAGCTGGGCTTTTCGCCTTCGGCGCCACCGCCTTCGTTTTCCCTGATCCAAACACCATGCCTCGGCAGTATGAGATCGGCCATCTAATCCAGTCATTCGTGGTGGCCGTGCTCTACCTGAACTCCTCAATCCAGCTTCTCCGACGAGCGCGAACGCACGCGCCGGTCGACGAGAAGTTCACTGGGCAAACTTTTAGCGACCAGCAGCGTTACATGTAACAATTGGTGCATGGCGGTAAGGGACAGGGTAAGCGCACACCGAAAGCGCATGCAGGAGCAGGGCTTCCGGCTCGTGCAGGTCTGGGTGCCCGATGTGCGATCGGAAAAGTTCGCCGCGGAGGCGCAGCGACAGTCGCGTGCGGTCCGCGCATCCGATCGGAGCACTGACGACCAGGCATTCGTCGAAGCGATCTCGACGGACTGGGACGAGTGAAGCGCGGCGAAATCTGGCTCGTCGCCGGCGGCGTTTACGCGTCTAAGCCGCGCCCAGCTGTGCTGCTGCAAGACGACCGGTTTGGCGAGACCGACTCCGTGACTGTGTGCCCGCTGACGACTACGGATGCGTCCGCACCACTGCTCCGCATGCCAGTCGCGGCCGACCCCGTCAGCGGCCTCGAAAAGGCGAGCTACGCCATGGTCGACAAACTGACGACGGTACGTCGCAGCAACGTGGCGCAACACACCGGGTCGCTTTCACCCGCACAGCTAATCGACCTTGAGCGACTCGTGATGGCGTTTCTCGGGCTCGCGGACTAGGTTTCCGGAGGCTCAGCCCTAGAACCGCCGCGTCCCATCCTGCACTTCGCCGACAAGCTCCTCGATGATGTCCTCAAGAAAGAGCACTCCGGTGGTCGCCCCTGACTCATCAAACGCGCGGGCGACGTGCGTACCAGAACGGCGCAACGTCGCGAGGGCGTCTTCGAGGTCGGTGCCTCTGAATATCGAGATGAGCTGACGGATGCGCTTCGGCGGCACTGGTTCGTCGTACTCCACGTCGTCGATATCGATGACGTCTTTCAGATGGAGGTAGCCGGTGGGCTCGCCCGCCTCGTCGACGAGGATGTAGCGCGAGAAACCGCGCTGAGCGACGGCACGTTCTACGTCAGACGGGGCCGCGTCTTCTGGAAGGGTAACGAGCGAGGCGAGGCCGATCGCCACATCCTGAACCTTCTTCTCGGTGAACTCGAACGCCGCGCTGAGGGTGCCGGTTGCGTCGCGGAGAATGCCCTCTTTCTGCGACTGCGCGACGATCGTCGCGACCTCACCGAGGTTGAAGACGCTGTTCGCCTCGTTCTTCGGCTCGACCCCGAAAAGTCGAAGCACGGCGTTGGCCGTCGCATTGAGCGCAACAATGATCGGGCGAAAGATCGTCGCGACAAACACGAGCGGCGGGGCAAGCAACAGCACCGCCCGGTCTGGCACAGAGAACGAGAGATTCTTTGGCACCATCTCGCCAAACACGACGTGCAAGAACGACACGAGCACGAGCGTGATGCCGAACGAGATGGCGTCTACCGCCTCGTCGGGTAGACCGGTGAGTGTCAGCGGCCCCTCGAGCAAGTGGTGAATCGCCGGCTCAGAAACGTTGAGAATCAACAGGGATGCGATGGTGATGCCGAGCTGGCTCGTCGCGAGCATGAGGCTCGCGTGTTCCATTGCCCAAATCGCTGTGCGCGCAGCTCGCGAGCCGGCCTCTGCGCGCGGCTCGATCTGCGAGCGCCGCGCCGCGATGATGGCGAACTCTGCAGCGACGAAGAATGCGTTGACGAGCAGCAGCACGAAGAGTGCGAGTAGCCCGGCTAGATCGGCGTTCACTCGGCACCTCCGTCAGCGACGGGCGTGTAGCGGATGCGGTCGATTCGGCGGCCGTCGAGCCGCTCGATGCGAAAAACGCCGGTTGCGATCGCGACTTCGTCACCGACGACCGGCAGGCGTCCTAGCTCGCTCATGAGCCATCCGCCGACCGTTTCAAATGGTCCTTCTTCTGGCACGACCACGCCTGAGCGTTCGAGCAGCTCGTCGGGGCGCAGCAAGCCCGGAAAGGTCAGCCAGTCGCGCGACCGTACGACGTCGGGCTTGGAGCGGTCGTGCTCGTCGCTCACTTCGCCGACGAGCTCTTCGACGAGGTCTTCGAGCGACGCGACGCCCGCGGTGCCGCCGTACTCGTCGACGACGATCGCGATCTGGTAACCGCCGCGGCGGCGCAGTTCGGCGAGCAGCATGTCGAGCTTCATGGTCTCTGGCACGCGAAGCGCTTCGGTCTGCAATGCCGACGCGGGCACCTCTGCCCGCTTCTCGCGCGGCACAGCGACGGCCTGCTTGACATGCACGATTCCGATGACGTCGTCGACGCCGTCGTCAATCACCGGGAATCGCGAGAACCCGGTGCGGCGGGCGAGGTTGACGATGTCGTTGGCATTCTCAGACCTACCGATCGTCGCCACGCGGAGCCGAGGCGTCATGACGTCTTGCGCAGTGAGGTCGCTGAAGCTCAGAGTGCGGGCAAGCAGGGTCGCCGTATCGCGTTCGAGCGCTCCCTCACGCGCGCTTCGACGAAGCAGCGAGGCGAGCTCTTCTGCCGTGCGCGCGCCACTGATTTCTTCACGCGGCTCAACGCCAATGAGCCGAAGGATGCCGTTGGCCGAGTTGTTGAGCACAACCACCGCCGGTCGAAACACCGCGGTGAACGCCACCTGGAACGGAATCACCACCTTTGCCGTCTTGAGCGGAAGCGCAAGCGCGAAGTTCTTCGGCACCAACTCGCCGATGATCATCGACAGTAGAGTCGCGGCCGCCACCGCGATCACTGTCGCGATAGGAGTCACCGCTGCCTTGGGCACGCCCGCGCCCGTCAACACAGGTTCGAGCAACAGGCTCAACGCTGGCTGGATCGTGAAGCCGGTGAGCAAGGTCGTCAGCGTGATGCCCAGCTGAGCGCTCGACAGGTGAGTCGAGGTGCGCTTGAGCGCGCCGATCGTAAGACCGAGACGCTTCTCGCCGTTCGTGCGCCGCGCTTCGAGGTCTGAGCGATCGAGATTGACGAGCGAGAACTCACTCGCAACGAAGAAGCCGGTGCCGATGGTCAGCACTACGCCGACGCCGAGCAGTACTAGCTCAAGCACGGCGGCACCTACTGGGAGGGTCGTCCATTATCTGCATAACTATATCGGGCGGCCCTGAGGGCGTCCCTCTCCGACCGCGCGCCCGATCGCGGACCAACCGTCGCAACGTTGATGCGATTGGTCAACGAAGCGACGGATGGTGGGCCGGCTGGGCTAGCACGCTGCGTCAATCTGGTCACCCCCAGCGCGCGGGTCCCCGAAGCGGAGGGAGGATGCGGCGCGCCGCCCGCTAGTCAGCCGCCAAGATCGCGTCTGCGCTGCGCCCAGTTGGCGGCGCGGAGGTTATAACCGTAGCGTGGCCAACTGGGCGCAGCACGGACGGTCGCGGGCAGCAAACAGTAGCGCGAATGGCGACTACCACGACACCGGCAGCGCCTTGCCCTCCTCATACCCGGCAGCGCTCTGGATCCCCACGAGCGCCCGCGCCGAGAATTCCGCGAGGTTCGAAGCCCCCGCGTAGGTGAACGAACTGCGCAGCCCAGCCGTGATCATGTCGAGCAGATCCTCGACCGACGGCCGCAGCGGGTCGAGGTAGATCTTCGACGACGAGATGCCCTCGGCGAAGAGCGTCTTGCGCGCGAGCTCGTAGGGGTCGAGGCGCTCGAAGCGTTCTATCACGGCTTTGGTAGACGCCATCCCCCAGCTCTCTTTGTAGAGGCGACCCTGCTCATCCGAACGCAGTTCGCCCGGTGCCTCGGTCGTTCCTGCGAACCACGAACCGATCATGACGGATGCGGCCCCGGCCGCCAACGCCAACGCCACGTCGCGCGGGTACCGCACTCCCCCGTCCGCCCACACGTGTGCACCGAGCTCGGCAGCGGTCGCTGCGGTTTCGAGCACCGCAGATCCAAATCCACCGGTGACGGAGTGGTCTTCCACGGTCACCACGACCCTGCCGCCGA
>JANONY010000319.1:0-13470 GCA_031421055.1 Actinomycetes bacterium
CGTGGGTTGGCTAGAGCGACAGGATGCCAACTGACACGCGAAGCTACTAGGGCCGCTCCCAGTCGAAGCGTAACTTCCAGGCCTGACGGTAGTAGTCGGCGTTGGCAAGGCGTGAGCTCGCTGCCTCATCGACAATGACCGTCACGCGCGGGTGAAGCTGTACGACAGAGCCGGGCGTGCTCGCGCTGACTGGACCCTCCACTGCGGCAGCGATCGCCGCCGCCTTGCTCTCGCCGAAAGCCAGAAGCACGAGGTGGCGCGCTCGAAGAATCGTTCCGAGCCCCTGGGTGATGCAGTGCATCGGTACCTGGTCGATCGAATCGAAGAAGCGCGCATTGTCGATGCGGGTCTGCTCGGCCAGAGTCTTGACCCGTGTCAGCGACGCGAGCGACGAACCCGGCTCGTTGAATCCAATGTGGCCGGTGCGACCGATGCCGAGAATCTGCAGATCGACGCCCCCAGCGGCAACGATGTCGGCCTCATACCGTTCACCTGCGCCCTGAATCGGCAGGCCGTCATCAGCCGGGATCCGCACCAGCCGCGGCGTCAAGCCGAGCGGCTCGACCACTTCGCGCGTGATCACCGAACGGTAGCTCTCCGGGTGCCCAGCGGGAAGCCCTATGTACTCGTCGAGGGCGAAGCCGCGCACGCGCGACAGGTCGAGCTGTAGGGCAGCGATCGCGCGATAGGTGCTCGCCGGTGTCGAACCGGTCGCGAGGCCAAGCACCGCATCCGGAAGGCGCATGACAAGCGCACGCACGTATTGCGCAGCGATCTCGCCGGCCTCTTCAGCCGAACGGACGATCACGACTTCGGCCACTAGCCGCGACCAAGATAGGCGGCGCCGAGCGCAGCGACGGGTGACTTATCTGGCAGCAGGCGCATGCGCCGACCAAGTTCGAGCGAGCCGATGAACGGCGACTGGGATTCCCACCCAGCAACTACCTCCTCGACGCCGCTGAGCAACCGGGGCCCGAGCCGTGCGATACCTCCGCCGACAACGACGAGGTCGACGTCAACGGTGAGCACAAGAATGCGCACCGCCGAGGCGACGCCCTCGAACAAGCGGCGGCGAATCTCGACCGCGTTGGCGTCACCGGCGTCGGCGGCGTCGAGCACCGCTGTTACCGCGTTGGCTTCGCCCTTCGCCCACTGGCGGGCGATGCCTGACCCTGAAGCGACTACCTCGAGCCCACCGCGTTGACCGTCGAGGTCGACCGGGCCAGCTGGGTCAACGAGAATATGCCCGATCTCGCCGGCAGCACCCCGTGCGCCCCGCCACAGTTCGCCACGCAGCACGAGCCCCGCGGCAAGCCCAGTACCAAGATTCAAATACGCGACGGATGCCGTGGCCGGCTGCCCAAGCACATGAAACGCACCAAGCGCCGCGGCATTCACATCGTTCTCAACCCGCACCACGACACCGAATCGCTCAGCGAGGATGTGACCAAGCTCGAGGTGCTCGACGCCGAGGTTGATTGCGTGGCTCACCACACCCGCCGCTGAATCGACCCGACCGGGGATGCCGACACCGATCGAGCCGAAATCTTCCAGTTCACAGCCCGCGGCAGTCGCGAGCCCGGTGACAGCGGTCACCGCGGAGGCAATGACTTCGTTGGGCCCGTGACCCGTCGGAAGGCGCAACGCGTGCACGACCGTGCCTGCCGCATCGACGATGACGGCCTCGGTTTTCGTTCCGCCGATGTCGACCCCAACACGGAGTCCGCCCTCGCGGTGGTCGCGCGCACTCATCCGCGCCTAGAAGGGAAGCCAGCGGGGGAGGCATCCGGGAACGTCAATCCCTGGTCGCCGTCGGTCCGTGTGCCGCCCCCGCTGCTTATGTGGTGAGTCGGGTTCGCGGTCATCCCTTGACCGCCCCGCTCACGAGGCCCGAGGTCAGTCGGCCCTGAACTATGAGGAAGAAGATGATGACAGGCACCGCAACGAGTGTCGAGGCAGCCATCACTTGACCCCAGTCGGTCTCGCGCGTTGCGCTCGCCTGAACGAATCCGCGCAGCCAGAGCGGCAGCGTGTGTGCAGCCTCTGAGGGCAGGGTGACGAGGGCGACCGTGAACTCGTTCCAAGCCTGAAGAAAAGCGTAGACGCCGGAGGCCACGAGCCCAGGTGCGAGCAGTGGAAAGGTGATGCGCATGAACGCGCCGGTGCGGCTGAGCCCGTCGACCATCGCTGCCTCTTCTAGGTCGATCGGGATGCCGGCCACAAACCCGCGCAGCATCCAGATTGTGAATGGCACGACCGAGGCGATGTAGATGATGCTGACCCCGAGTACCGAGTCGAGAAGGCCGGCGCTCGAGATCATCTTGTACTGCGCGATGAACAGGCCTTCGGCCGGCAACATCTGCACGAGAAGCACAGCGATGACGAAGCTCTTGCGCCCGCGGAAGCGGAACCGGCTGATCGCGACTGCCGCGAGGAACGCGAAGATGATGCAAAAGAAAACAACTGTGAGGGTCACCGCGACGCTCATGCCAAGGGCGGAGAAGAACTGTCCGTCCGCAAGGGCCCCGGTGAAATTTGTCAGCGTTCCGTTTATCGGGAAGAAGGTTGGGATGAACGACAACAGATCGATCGTCGGCACGAATGACGAGTTGACCATCCAGTAGACCGGGAAGACCCAAATCAGGGCGACGAGCACCGCTACGACGCTGAGAGCGATCTTCTTGGTGTGAGCGTTCATGGCTGGTCCTCCTTGAGGAGACTGCGGATGTAGAACCAGCTGAGCGCGATGGTCAACGCGAGCACGAAGATGGAGACGGCCGAGGCCATACCGAAGTCTTGAGAGCTCGTGCCGAGCTTGTAGATGTAGGTGCCGAGAAGGTCGTACTCCCCCGATTTCGAACCGGCATCCTTGAGCAAGGTGATCTGCGTGAACACCCGCAGATCCCAGATCAGCTGCAAGAGGAGCACGATGGCGATGACGGGACGAATCATCGGAGCGATGATGAACCAGAAGCGCTGCCAGGGCGTCGCGCCGTCGAGCTCGGCGGCTTCGAGAATCTCTTCGGAGACTTGCGTCAAGCCGGCGTAGACGCAGAAGGCCACGAACGGAACCGACATCCAGAGCACGATCAGGCTCGCGAGCGCAAAGAACGTTGACGGATGCGATAGCCAGTCGTAGCGATTCATCTCGACGCCAGGGATCATGTCGAGGAGGTAGTTGACGACGCCGCGGCGGCGGTCGAAGAGCCAGATCCACACCGTCATGGCTGCCACGACAGGCATCGACCACGCGAGCAAGAGAGAAATCTGCAGAATGAGACGCGCGATCTTGGTGATCGAGTTCATCAGCATCGCCAGCAGGGTGCCGATCGTCATAGTCAGGAACGCGGTAACTATGCAGAACACCAGCGAACGGACGACAACTGCCCAGAGTTCGCCGTTGGTCGCGATCGTGATGTAGTTCTCGAGCCCGACGAACGGTGCGGGCTTGCCGAACTGCTGGGCGAGCCCGTACTGCTGAAAGGATGTAACCGCCTGCCAGATCAGCGGATAGCCGAGTCCGAGAATCAGGATCCCGACCGCAGGAACCAGGAGGAGGTACGGGGCACGACGCTTGCGGCGACGGGGAATGCTAGAGGCAGTGCTTGGGGCAGTTCTGGGGGTAATGACGCTGGAAACAGACATGGCAGTCTCTCCTCTCTTAAGGCTTTTATTTAGGCGGGGGCGGGTGAAGCGAGTACTGCTGGGCGGCGCACGTGCGGCGGCGCCGCCCAGCAGGGTGTTTTACTCGATTAGCCGTTGATCAATTTGTCGATCTTGGCGTCGTACTCGGCTGCGAGAGCCTTGATGTCGCCACCGGCGTTGACCTTGCCGAAGAACTCTTCGAGCAGGCCAGAGCCTTCAACAGCTGCCCAGCCGGGAGCGGCCGGGGTGAGCTTCGAACCAGCAGCCGACTCGGCGAGGGCTGCAGCGAACTGGTCGTCACCAAGTGAAGAGGTGTAGTCCAGGTTTGCCGGGCCGAGGCCGTTCTGGCCGAGCATCGTCTGGTATCCCTCAGAGAAGATGATCTTCATGAGTTCACGAGCTGCGCTCTGGTTCTTGCTTGCCGCCGAGATGGCGATGTTCGAGCCGCCGGCGAAGACGGGGGCTGCGCCACCATCTGCACCAGGCAGAACGAAGACACCGAAGGTGGCGTCGTTCCAGGTAGCAACGGTCTTCGTGGCGTCAGCCGGGTCTGGCGTGAGGTCACCAATCGACCAGTGAGCCCAGCCTGGAGCGATGATCGTCGCGGCTTCTGGCGCTCCGGTGGAGGCGTTGTTGTTGATGTTGACCCACGGGGTGGAGTCTGCTTCGGTGACCGGGGCGAGCGAAGCGTCCTGGAAGACAGCCTGCAGCTGCTCGAGGCCCTTGATCGTCTTCGGGTCGGAGAGCGACGACGACCAGGTGGTTCCGTCAACGGTTGCAAGGTCGCCACCGTTAGCGAAGATCCACGAAACGCCGTTGCGCCAGTCTTCTCCACCGATGTAGAAACCGGACTGTCCGGCTGACTTCAGGGTCGCGACGGACTCGTTGAACTCGGCGAGCGTGGTCGGAACCGCGAGACCAGCAGCCGCCCAGATGTCCTTGCGGTAGAAGATGTAGCGCGAACCAAAGTAGTACGGCTCGGCGTAGTTGGCTCCATCGAACTTTCCGATGTCAACGAATGACGGAAGCAGCTTGTCGCCACCGAGCTCCTCGTGCAGGTCGGTGATGTCGCTGAACGCACCGACGGTGGTGAATGTCGGCGACCAGGTGTTGCCGATCTCAACGACGTCTGGAGTATTCTCGGCATCAGGCAGTGCCGTGGTGAGCTTCGAAAGAGCGTCGCTCCAGTCCTGCTGCTCAATGGTAAGGGTGCCGCCGGTGGCAGCTGCGTACTCTGTCGTGAGGTATTCGCGCAGTGTGTCACCGGTGTCACCGCCCATGAGCCAGAGCGTGATGTCGGTGCTGCCCTCGTCGGCTGGCGGGGTGCTTGTTGCGCACCCGCCGAGAACGAGAAGCGCGGTGGTTGCAACGGCAACCAGTCCCATCTTTCTGTTCATTAGTGTCTTCCTTTGTTGACGTGCGACGGGGTGCCCGGGTGGTCACTCCGCTGGTGCAGGGATTGAGGTCAGGAGACCCCGAGCTGTCCCGACAGGACCATGACGGCTGCGCCGCGCATGACGATGTCCTCGCCGAGTGTTGTCATCCTCAAAACGAGATCGCCGTGAAACTCGGCCATCGTGCGCTTGCGGAGTGTCTCGATGGTCGCTTCTTCAAGCGCGCCATCAAGTAGTTCGGTCGGGCCGCTGAGAATGATCTCGGCTAGGTTGAGCGCCCCGACCACGGGGGCGAGCGCAATGCCAAGGCGTTGGCCGGCCTCCCGAAGAATGGTCTCTTTTTCTGCGTCGCTCGTCGCTGCTGCCAGAGCGGCCTCCAACCGCGGAACGGCGAGCCAGGTCTCTAGGCACCCGTGCTTTCCGCACGCGCATTCTGCTCCGCCGTCTGTGCCGACGACAACGTGGCCGATCTCGCCCGCTGCGAAGCGGCTGCCGTAGAGCGGCATACCGTCGAGCAACAGGCCGCCGCCGACGCCGTGTCCGATCTTGATCAAAATCATGTCGCTCTGGGCGTCGCCGAAGCTGTGCTCTGCGAGCGCCGCGGCGTTGGCGTCGTTCATGACGAGAACGGGAACGCCGAAGTGTGACAGAAGAGTTTCTTGCAGCGGCTCGTCTGTCCACCCGAGGTTTGGAGCGCTGAGCACGACCCCGGCGAGGTCGACGACACCCGGCGAGCCAACCCCGATGCCGAGGAGCGGGAGGCTCGCCTTTGCGACGAGTTGCTCGATGAGCGTCACAACTTTGTCGGTCGCTTCGCTGCCTGTGCTTTTGGCCAGCGCAAGATCGACGCGCTCGACGATGCGGCCGTCGAAGTCGAGCACGGCACCGCGGAACTGCGCGTGGCCGCTGAGGTCTACGCCAATAATTTGAAACGCGAGGCGGTTGATCTCGAGCAAGGTCGCTGGCTTGCCTGGGCGAGCATCTTCGCGTTGACCGGTCTCGATGACGAGCCCCTCGACCATGAGCTCTGCGACGAGGTCTGAAACAGTCACGCGGGTAAGCCCTGTCTCACGGGCGATGTCTGCCCTGCTCTGAGTTCCGGCGCGGTACAGAGTCTGCAGAACGAGCGAACGATTGTGGCCACGCGCGTGCTCTGGCAGCACTTTCGTGCTTGGCCGAAGGGCACGGCCCGGTGCAAAGGCACGGGTCGCGAAGGCGGTGCCGCGCACCGCGTCCTCTGCGCTTCGCTGCGCTGGTGATGCTGTCATGTTTGTTAGTAAAGCTTACGAACTAACTTTGCGCAAGGTTAGTTAGTACTAATTACAAAATTGTTACATTCAAAAAATCCGCCATCATGGCCGGGTGTCAGGCATGCTTTACCTAGTCATCTCCGACAGTCCCCCAACGAGGAAGCAGAACAATGACCCCGCTGCAGACCAAGTCCACGATCGCCGCATTCGCCATGCTCACGCTCGCGACCACCCTTGCCGGGTGCGCCCCGACAGCCACCGGCACCGACACCAACACGGGGACTGACACCGACACGGGAACCGATACCGGCACCGGCTCTGGCAGCTACACCGACGGTACGTACACCGAAAGCGGCGACTACGAAGCACCGAGCGGTGCAGAGACCGTCGAGGTGACCGTGACGCTCGCTGACGGCATCATCACCGACGTCACAGTCGTTGGTGACGCGACCGACCCGACCGCGCAAAGCCGCCAGGCGCAATTCATTGCAGGCATTGCCGACATCGTCGAAGGCAAGAACATTGACGACCTCGACGTTCAGAAGGTCGGGGGCTCATCACTGACAAGCGGCGGCTTCAACGTTGCCATCGAGGCCATCAAGGCCGACGCTGCCGCGTAGCCGATACCCGCACACCACCCGTTTCGAAGCAATCGGAACGGGATGGCAACTCGACACGGTCGAGTCGATCTCTGCGCCGCTGCGGGCAGAGATCGACTCACGCATCGAGTCCTTCGACCGAACCTGGTCGCGTTTTCGTGGTGACTCGCTGGTCGCACGCATCGCGGCAAAGCCGGGGCACTGGGCGTTTCCGCCCGACGCCGGCCCGCTCTTCGACCTGTACCAGCGGCTGTACCGCGCGACGGATGGCGCCGTCAGCCCGCTCGTCGGCGCCGCCCTAGAAACCCTCGGCTACGATCGCGGCTACAGCTTGCGGCAGTCGGCTCCCGCGCGCCCGGTGCCCGCGTGGGACGATGCCGTCAGTTGGGACGGCGAAGCACTAAGCACGGTGCGCCCGGTCACGCTCGACGTCGGAGCTGCGGGCAAGGGCTACCTCGTCGACATCGTTGGCGCGATACTCGCCGGCGCGGGGCACGACGACTTCATCGTCGACGGCAGCGGGGACATCCGGCACTGGGGGTCAGAGCCCATCCGCGTGGCGCTCGAACACCCGGGCGACCCAACGAAAGCGATCGGAGTCGTATCGGTGGGTGGTGGCGCAATCTGCTCGTCGGCAACCAATCGGCGACAGTGGGGCGACGGCCTCCACCACGTGATCGACGTCACCACGGGGCTTCCCACTACCCGCGTCATCGCCACGTGGGCGATGGCGGAGAGCGGGCTTGAAGCGGATGGCCTCTCGACCGCACTGTTTTTCGCTGACCCGGCTCGGCTGGCATCCGAATTCGATTTCACATTCGTGCGGATGTTCGCAACCGGAACGATAGAGTTCTCGCCAAACCTCGATGGGAAGTTATTCACATGAAAAAGTGGCTTGATCGCGTGACGGGGCTCGTCACCATGTACTCGCTGGTGCTCGCCGCCCTCATCACCATCACTCTGGTGGCGCTCGTGCTGTCGGTGATCGACCAGCTGTCAGGTTCTCCGGGTTCACAGTTCGCGCATCCGCCGCTCGCCCTGATCGTTTCGGCTGCTGTGGCGGTGGGCTCAGCGGTCGGCAGCAGCTGGCTCTTCGCCAAAATCGCGCGCATCACGCCGCACACGCAGTCGGCGCTCATCACCGGCATGCTCATCTTCTTCGTGATGGACCCGCGCTTCTTGCTGCCAGAGGGTGGCGTCGACTGGCTGAGTCTCGGCGTGATCGCGCTTACCGGCGTCGTCGCGAGCGCATCGAAGTACCTGCTTGCGGTGCGCGGTCGGCACATCTTCAACCCCGCTGCGCTCGGCGCGTTCGTCGTTGGCGTCATCGTTGTCGTATCAGGCATCTCGAACACCGGCTTATTTCCCAGCGCCGCGGGCTGGTGGGTTGGCACGCCGACGCTGCTGATCCCGGTGGCTATTGGCGCCTTCTTCGTGCTGTACCGCACGCAGCGGCTGACCATGGGGCTGACCTTTGTTGCTGTCGCGATTGCTTCGGTTCTTGTGCAAACGCTGCTCAAGGGTGGTGACATCGGCGGCAGCCTCTCCACGGCTTTGCTTTCGACATCCATCGTCTTCTTCGCCGGGTTCATGCTCAGCGAGCCGCTCACACTTCCGCCCCGACGTTGGCAGCAACTGCTCGAAGCGGTAGTCGTCGCGCTGCTATTCACGGTGTACTTCAACATCGCCAGCGTTGTGACAAGCAGCCCCCAGCTCGCGCTGTTGGTTGGCAACCTGCTCGCTTTCGGGTTTGGCCAGCGCCGCGGCATCAACCTCACCTACCTCGGCAAGAAACTGATCGGCCCGACAACCTGGGAGCTCGCGTTCGAGCCAGCGCGACCCGTGCGCTTTCTGCCAGGCCAGTACATGGAACTGACGATCCCGCACCGCAAGGCTGACTTCCGCGGAAGCCGCCGTTACTTCAGCATCTCTTCTGCCCCAGGATCGGATGGCCCACTCACCTTCGCGCTGACCTTGCCAGACAAGTCGAGCAGCTTCAAACGCGCACTGCTCGATCTCGAACCGGGCGAGCTTGTGCGTGGCACGAGCGTCGGCGGCGACTTTGCCCTACCGAAGAGAATCGACGAACCTCTCTTGCTCATCGCCGGGGGCATCGGCATCACCCCGTTCGCGAGCCAGCTCGCCGCCGCCCGTGCGACCGGCGAGAAGCGCGATGTGGTTGTCGTCTACGCCAACAGCGCGCAGGGCGCCTTGCCGTACAGCGAGTTGTTGCAAGAGTCGGGCGCACGAGTTGTGGTGTTCGGCCCGAAGCCCTCACCTCTGCCCAAAGGCTGGGAGTACGGCGGCGAAGGCCGGGTGACGCCGGAGCGACTTGCCGAGCTTGTGCCAGACGCGTCCACACGCCGCGCCTACATCTCGGGCCCACCGGCGCTCGTTGCCACGCTTCGCACCGCCTTGCGCGGGCAAGGCGTGCGGCGCGTGCACGCGGACTACTTCTCGGGGTACTGAGCGGCGAACCCGTTCGGGGTACCCTGCCCGCCTCGTCCAGCCCCGGCCCGCGCCCCGGCACGGCACGCGCCGCACCCGCGTAGTCCAGTTCACCAGTGGGCCTTCGGGTGATCCCAAAGCCCCACCGTCATCAGCCAGCGATACGCTCGCCCCATGCAAATTCGGCAAAAGCACACTGTGTTGCGGGTCGTCGTCATGCTCGTGGTTGGCGTGATCGTGGCAATCACGACCGGGTTCTTGTGGCGCTGGCAGATTGCGCCGGTCATCGGGTGGGCAGCCGCAGCTGCCGTCTTCTCCGCATGGATCTGGATTGTGGTTGCGCGGCAGAACGCCGATTCCACTCAAAAACACGCGACCATCGAAGAGCCTGCCCGGGAGGTGGCTGACGCGCTCGTCGTTCTCCTAACGATCGCAAGCCTCAGCACGCTCGGCTTCGTTCTCGTGCCAGCAGCGCAGGCGCAGGGAGTCGAGCGCTTCACTCTCGCCGGGCTCGGGCTGGTCAGCGTTGCCCTCTCGTGGCTCCTGCTGCACACCCTGTTCACGCTGCGCTACGCCCGGCTCTACTACGGCGGCGACGTGATCGGCGGAATCGACTTCAACCAGAAGGCGCCACCGCAATACAGCGATTTCGCCTACTTCTCATTCACGGTAGGAATGACCTTCCAAGTCAGCGACGCAAGCGTCACCGACCGCGTGCTGCGGGCGACCGTGTTGAGGCACGCACTGCTGTCATTTGTGTTCGGCAGCGTGATCCTCGCGACGACAGTGAACCTTGTCGCCGGGCTCGGTGCCTGACGATGGTTGCCGTCGCCAATCGCCCACTGCTGTTCTTCACCACCCCCGCCGAGTGGGAGGCATGGCTCGAAGCCAACCACCAGCATGACGGGGTGCGAGTTCAATTGCGCAAGAAGAACTCGAGCAAGCCGGGCATTTCGTACTCCGAGGCTCTTGACGTCGCGCTGTCGTGGGGGTGGATCGACGGTCAAGCCGGCAAGATCGACGACGACTACTACTACAACGGCTTCTCGCCTCGGCGAGCGCGCAGCCCCTGGTCGAAGATCAACCGGGAGCACGTCGCGCGGCTCATCACCGAGGGCCGTATGCGACCGGAGGGGCTTGCCGAGGTCGAACGCGCCAAAGCAGACGGTCGATGGGATGCGGCGTACAGCCAGCGGGATCCGGTTCCAGACGATCTGCAAGCGGCCCTCAATGCCAGCCCTGCCGCTGCGGCGTTCTTTGCGACTCTGACCTCACAGAACCGCTTCGCCGTGTTGTTTCGCATTGGCAACGTCAAGCGGGCCGAAACCCGCGCTCGCAAGATCGTCGAATTCGTCGCGATGCTTGAGCGCGGCGAGATGACCTACCCGCAGAAGTAGCAGTTGGACGCGTCAAAACCCGCCCCGCCCACACCCTAGACTGTTCGGGAATTACCCTCACTAATCGAAAAGGTGTTCTGTGCGCTCTCCCCTCAAGGCTTCCGTGACGATCGCGATCAGCATCGCACTCGCAACAATTCTCGGCGGATGCTCGCTGCTGCCCCTACTGGCTGCCGCCCCGACCCCGACTCCGACCCCCACCGGTCAGTCGGTCGGCGCGGCGTGCGAGGAGCTCGACAGCGAACTCGAACACGTCAAGACCGAGATGCAACAAGCGGCGGAGCTTCTCAACACCGAGACCGCCGCAGCCGCAGATCTACTGTTTGTCTCAGCCTTTCGCCTCAAATTCATGGCGGATGAAGAAATCGAAAACGAAGAGGTGATCGAGGTCACCCTGGCGGCGAGCGAGAGCATCACGGTGCTCAGCGATCTGCTCAAGGAAGCCGCGGCCGACCCGACCAACGCTGACACCGAGGCGATTGACGCGGCCGGCGATCACGTCAATGCAGCGTTCGACGCGCTCGATGAGGTCTGCCCGACCGGTGAGTCGGCCAGCGCCGCGTGCGACGCGCTCGAGGGCGAGGCCACAGCGGTCAACGCCGAGATGTCCGTAGCGAGCGACCTTCTCTCCACCGACCCGACCGGCGCCGCAAAGAAGCTCGCGGCTGCGGCCGTTCGCTTCGATGAGGCAGCAGCAGCAGTTGAAAACGAGAATGTCAGCGAGCTCGCAACCGACACGAGCGACAGCCTCAACGCTTTCAGCGAACTGATCAACGTGCTCGCGGCAGACCCAGACAACCCCGACGAAGACGCGCTCACGGCGGGCAGCACCGACCTTAACGCAGCGTTCAACGATCTCGTTACGCTCTGCGACTGGTAAAACAAACCACGAATGCCCGGGTCTTTGGCCCGGGCATTCGTCGTTTCGTGCGTACTGCTAGCCCAAACGCGTGGCGAGCGCCTTATCGAGCGTGTCGAGGAACTCCTCCGTGGTTTCCCACTTCTGATCCGGCCCGACGAGCGCGGCGAGGTCTTTCGTCATGTGGCCGGCCTCGACCGAGGTGATCACCACATCCTCAAGGGTCTCGGCAAATGTCGTGAGCGCCGGGTTGTTGTCGAGCTTGGCGCGGTGCATGAGGCCGCGAGTCCAGGCGTAGATCGATGCGATCGGGTTCGTCGAAGTCGGCTTGCCCTGCTGGTGCATGCGGTAGTGGCGGGTGACGGTGCCGTGCGCAGCCTCGGCCTCGACGATCTTGCCGTCGGGGGTCGAGAGCACCGAGGTCATGAGGCCGAGCGAGCCGAAGCCCTGCGCCACCGTGTCGGACTGCACGTCGCCGTCGTAGTTCTTGCAGGCCCAGACGTAGCCGCCCTCCCACTTCATGGCCGAAGCGACCATGTCGTCGATGAGGCGGTGCTCGTAGGTGAGGCCGGCGGCGTCGAAGGCCGCCTTGAACTCGGCGTCGAAGATCTCCTGGAAGATGTCCTTGAAGCGACCGTCGTAGGCCTTGAGAATCGTGTTCTTGGTGCTCAGGTACACCGGGTAGTTGCGGCTCAGGCCGTAGTTGAGGCTCGCCCGCGCAAAGTCGACGATCGACTCGTCGAGGTTGTACTGCACCTGGGCGATGCCGTCGCCGGGAGCCTGGAACACCTCGAACTTCAGCGGCTCCGAACCATCGTCCGGCGTGAAGCTGACCTCAAGCTTGCCCTTGCCCTTGAATAGGAAGTCGGTTGCTTTGTACTGGTCGCCAAAGGCGTGGCGGCCGATGATGATCGGCTTGTTCCAACCGGGCACGAGGCGCGGGATATTCGAGATGATGATCGGCTCACGGAAAATCACGCCGCCGAGAATGTTGCGAATGGTTCCGTTCGGGCTCTTCCACATCTGCTTGAGGCCGAACTCTTCGACGCGGGCCTCGTCTGGGGTGATCGTCGCGCACTTGACCCCGACACCATGCTTCTGGATCGCGTGGGCGGCATCGATGGTCACTTGGTCGTCGGTCGCATCCCGGTGCTCAATGCCGAGGTCGTAGTACTCGAGGTTGATATCGAGGTACGGGTGGATCAGCGTTTCCTTGATCTTCTGCCAAATGATTCGGGTCATCTCATCGCCGTCAAGCTCGACGACGGTTCCCTCAACTGTGATCTTTTCCATGCTGCTCTGCCTTCCTCGTGAACCGACAAAAGCCTATCGCCTTTGCAAAGTATCTTGATGTCGAGATACTTCACCAGAGTCGCCCGCACCGAGTAGCGTGTCTCTATGGGAGAACTGCGACTCGAAGCTCTGTCGGCCGCAACGGCTGTGGCAGCAAACAGCCTCACCCTGAGACGCGGGCAAGAGCAGTTCGTCACTCCTCCGTCGTATGCGATCGCGGATGCGTCCATTAATCCCGTTACTTCGTGGCCGCGCGTCGTGCTCGACGGTGAAAAAGTGGTCGGCTTCATCCGGGGAAACTTCGACCCAGACAACCCGTTGCCAGAGTTTCGCAGCTGCGTCTGGCGCATCAACGTTTCCGCAAGCGCCCAGGGATCGGGTATCGGCAAGTTCGCGGTGCACGCTCTTGCGGAAGAAGCCCGCCACCGCGGCTTCGATCAACTCACCTGCATTTGGGAGGAAGGCGATGACGGTCCAGAAGCGTTCTTCCTACGCATCGGCTTCGAGATCGTCGGCGAGACTCAATACGGCGAGAAGCTTGGCGCGCTCAAGCTCTGAGCTCGTCACCGGCGACTTCGCCGGCCG
>JANONY010000320.1:0-1901 GCA_031421055.1 Actinomycetes bacterium
CGCTCGAAGCTGACGCCCTCCGAAAAATATCTATTGAAAGCCATCCTGGACAATCCAAAGACGGCGCGGGAGGTCATCGAACAACTATCGGCAAAACATGGCAAGACGCCAACGCAGATTGTGCTGCGTTGGCATACGCAAATCGGCGCGCTGCCGATTCCTAAGTCGGCAAACGCGCAGCGTCAGCGCGAAAACATCGACATCTTTGACTTTGAATTAGACGCCGACGACATCGCGATGATCGGCACGCTCGAGTCGGGCCGACTGCACGACACGGATCCCGAGTGGCACGAAGAAATGTAACCTCGGGAATTTCACGGCGCACTCACGGCTTGCGCTAGTGCAGTGCACTGATCGTCGCGCCGAACTAGTGGCAAGCTTGAGACAGCTTGCTGCCTCGGGCGTTGACCGATTCACCACGCACCGAAGCGGAGACTCGAATGACAATGCCACCACCGGATGGCGCAACGCCGCCAGAGCTCACCGCCGCGCCCACCGCCGCGCCCACCGCCGCGCCGACGGCCGCCCCGACCACCGATCAACCGCGCTACGGCGAGTACGCCCCGGTGAGCCCGTATGGCCCACCGCCTCAGCAGTACATGCCGTTCGGCCCGCCACCCGCATCAACACCGCGCCGTCGTGCGCTCGGCATCACCGGGCTGATTGCGGGCATTGCCTTGCTGCTCGGCGGCACCGGCCTTGCGGTTCTTGGTGTGTTGCGATTCGCTCTCGATGCCGTCAACAACTACACGCAACCCGCGCCAGCCGCGCCAGCGTCACCAGAACTCGCCGACGGCGAGCTCGACGTGACGGCAGCGACTGATGAACAGAAAATCGGCGTGGTCACGATTCTCACCGACCTCTACTACGACGACCAGTCGCAGGCGGCCGGCACGGGGTCAATACTTTCGAGTAGCGGAATGGTGCTCACCAACAACCACGTGATCGAAGGTTCGACCTACATCGAGGTCACGATCGAGTTGACCGGTGAGACCTACGACGCCGTGGTGCTCGGCACAGACAAAACCAACGACGTTGCACTGCTGCAGTTGGAAGACGCGAGTGGGCTCGACCCGGTCACGATCAGCGGTGGCGCGATAGAGATTGGCGACACGGCCGCGTCAATCGGAAACGCCAGAGGCACCGGAGACCTCGTCGTCGCGGAGGGGATCGTGCTCTCGATCGACGAATCGCTGTCGATCAGTGATGGGTACGACGGGTTCGAGAACCTCGATGATCTCATCGAGGTCGATGCCGACGTGGTAAGTGGTGATTCTGGTGGCCCGCTGGTCGATGACCGCGGCGAGGTGGTCGGCATGATCACCGCCGCTTCGTCTGGCCGCAACGACATTCGCGGATATGCCATCGCCATCGCTCACGCCATGGCCATCGTCGAACAGATTCGGTCGGGCGTCGAGACCGACACCGTGCACATCGGGCCATCGGCGTTCATGGGCGTCACGGTGGCCGACGAGCAGGGCGCCACCGGCGTGACGCTCGACGGAACAATCGCCGACACCCCGGCCGACAAAGCTGGCCTCGTGGCTGGTGACATCGTCACGGCGGTTGATGGCGTTTCTGTTCTGACGCTCGCCGAGCTGAAGGCGATCGTGACATCCCACGACCCAGGCGACGTCATCACGGTGACCTACACCGATACGGATGGCGTGGTGCAGAACGTGCAGCTCACCCTGACCGAGGGGCCGGCCTGAGTCGTGCTGTAGCCCCGACCTGCTGCAGCGGGCGCGGGGGAGTGCTGTCAGCCATGTCTTGCTCCTTGTGCTGTGTTCGTGTGTGCCGAGTGTCACCGGGCGAACGATCGAGCACGTGGGACTCCGGCTCACGCGACCTGACCTGAGGAAGTGGCCGCCCAGGTGGAGTTCGTTAAAGGCGAAAACACC
>JANONY010000321.1:0-13497 GCA_031421055.1 Actinomycetes bacterium
CCAAGCTCCTCGAGGTCATCAGCGAGAACCACCACAAGGCTCGGCGCGATTCTAAGAATGGCCGCGAGATCGGATTGCGAGCCGGGTGCGCCCAGGTGCAGCGCGCTCAGTAGCGCGACGTGCTTCGGCTTCAGCCCGAGCTCTGCGAACCGCTCGCTCAGCTGGCGTTCCGAAAATGAACCGGCGATATGGAGTCGGAAGGCCGTGGACGAGAGCGGGGTGGTTGGCTGCACAAAACAATGCTACTCTCTCAATATGATTCAAATACAGAATGATACTAAGTCCGCATGGTCTCTCCGCTCGTGGGTTGTGCTCGCAGCGTTCAACGCTGTCAGCGTGCTCATCTCCGGCTACTTCGGATTCGTTGCCCTGACGAACCCCGCCGCCCAACCGTGGATCTCCGGGCCGGCCACAACCGACCTCGTGACCTACGCCGCTCTATTCGGGATTCGATCGGTGCTCATCACGATTGCTGTGCTCACGCTCTTCGTTCTTGACCGGCTTCGCGGCGGAGACAGATTGCTGCCGATGCTCTTGCTCGCCGGGGTGGTTCAGGTTGGCGACGTCATCATGTTCTTGGCCGTGACGGGCAATGTCGGCACGGCGATCGGTCCCGCTATCGCTGCGGTTACGCACCTGGTGTCCGCAGCTCTGCTGATTCGGCGGCTGAGAGGGTAGCGCTGTAAGGAGGATTGCCGGCCGAGGCCACGATCGCTGACTCGGCCGGTTCGAAACCTACCTAAGGCGCAATCGCGTCGAAGAGGCGTGCAGCGTTCGCTCGCGGCAGCCTCGGGTGACAGCTTCATTCCCCGAGGGTAGCCCTACGATTGCGTCAACATGGATGAGTTCACCGACTACCTCGACTCACTGAACGCGCCAGAACGGGCGGCCCTAGGCATCGTGATTGCCACGGTTCGCGAGCACGTGCCTGAGGCCGAGCCGGGCCTCGCGTACGGTATGCCGGCGTTTCGCTACCGAGGGCGGCCGCTGATCGGTTTCAGCTCAAACCGGTTCGGGCTGAACATCTACCCTTTCGACCCTCGCATCGTCGCCGCGCTGGCGAGCGAGCTCTGCGACTACGAGCTGGGCAAAGGCGTCGTGCGCTTCACGGCAGACAACCCGATCTCGAGCACCGCGATCATTCTGATGCTCGAACTTCGACTCGCACAGCTGAGTTCATGACCTGCCCGCGCGGCTACGGGCCAGACAGAGCCCGTGCAGCTGTGCGCGCGGCTGGCGTTCACATCGTGTCGAGGATGCCAACGAGCTGTTCGTGAGTCGTCGTGGGGTTGACGATCGCGAACCTGGTGTTGGGCACGCCGCGGTGCGAACTCGGGGTCACGAATGCGCGTTGATCGTCGAGCAAGCGGGCCGACCACGCGGCGTAGTCGTCGCGCGACCACCCGATGCGCTCGAACACGACTACCGAGAGTTGCGGCTGACGCACGAGCCTCAGGTTCTCGCGGCTCTCGATCTCGATCGCGATATTGTGCGCAAGCTCGATAGTCGAGGTGATCGCGTCGCGGTAGGCGCCCCCGCCGTAGGTGGCGAGCGAGAACCACAGCGGTAGGCCTCGAGCGCGCCGCGTGAGCTGGATCGCGTAGTCCGAGGGGTTCCACTCCTCGGTGTCATTGAGGGCGTCAAGGTATTCGGCGTGCTGGGTGTGGGCGAGCCTGCCGATGTCAGGATCGCGGTAGATGAGGGCGCAGGCGTCGTAGGGCGCGAAGAGCCACTTATGCGGGTCGACGATGAGTGAATCGGCGCGCCCGACCCCCTCGAACCGCGCTCGCGCGAGCGGAGAGAGCATCGCAGCGAGCCCGTAGGCGCCGTCGACGTGAAGCCAAAAGTCGAACTCGGTTTTGAGGGCGGCGATTGAGGCGATGTCGTCGACGATGCCGAAGTTGGTCGACCCGCCCGTCGCGACAACGGCGAACGCCGACCCCGCCAATTCTTCCAGCGCCGCACGCACCGCGGAGCCCTGTAGGGCGCCGCCGTCGTCGGGCGCAACCGTGAGCACATCCACATCCATCACTCGCGCGGCTGCCGCGATCGACGAGTGCGCTTCGGCACTGCAGATGATCGTCAGGCGTGCGCCAAGTTCGGTACCGGCAGCTGCGCGTTTTCGCCGTGCGTGGTCGCGCGCGGCGACGAGCGCCGACAGGTTGCCGATCGTGCCGCCTTGCACGAACACTCCGCCGGCACCGGTCGGCATGCCGAACTCGTTGGCGAGCCAGCTGAGCACTTCGTTTTCGGCGTGCACGGCGCCGGAGCCTTCCATCCATGATCCCGAGTACACCGCCGTGGCCGAGACAACGAGGTCGAACGCGGTCGCCGCTTTGGTCGGCGCATTGGGAATGAACGCGAGGTACTGCGGGTGATCGGAGGTGATGCACGCAGGAGCGAGCACGTGTTCGAACAGGGCGAGTGCTCGGGATGCCCCGATGCCGTCCTCGGTGACTGTCGTGCCGACGAGGCGGTGCAGTTCTGCTTCTGAGAGCGGCTTATCGAGCGGAGTGTCGGTGCTGAGGATGCGACGGCGCGAGTACTCCAGCACCGAATCCACGAGCGCGGTCGTCTCAGCCGTGACCGAGTGCATGCGTTCTGCGCCCGGAGTCTCTGGAGTTTTTGCTCGAGTCATCTGCCGCCTCCATGCGGTTAAGGGAGTTGTGAGAAGCGTGGCACACAACTTCGAAAAGACCGACCGGAGCTGAAATCTTGCCGCCGCTGCCGGACATGAGGCAGTGTGAGCACTGTGACTGATGCCGATCGCGAGCAGCGCTTTCGCACGCTTGCCGAGCTCATCCTCGAGCCAGCGAGGCGCTACCTGCTGCGACGCACCGACACGGCAACGGCAGACGACGTGCTGAGCGAGACGCTGCTGGTGTGCTGGCGGCGGCTCGATGAGTTGCCGGCCGAACCCGACCAGACGATCCCCTGGGTGATTGTCGTCGCCCGCAACCTGCTCGCCAACGCGCAACGGGCCGAACGCCGCCGTAGCCGGTTGGTTGGCAAGATCATCGCGCTCGACCCGCCAGCATCCGTCGTCGATGACGTGGGCAGCGAGGGCGCGGTCGACACAGAATTGGTTCGGGATGCGCTTACTCAGTTGCGCTCTGCCGACGCCGAGATGTTGCGCCTGTGGGCGTGGGACGGCCTCGAGAGCCCACAGCTAGCCACGGTACTCGGCATCAGTTCGAACGCCGCGGCGATCAGGCTGCACCGCGCAAAGACCCGGCTCAAAGAGGAGTTGTTGAAAGCGCAGGGGGCGGCCGGACATGTACAGCATGAAGGAGGGAGCACCGATGGACGACGATGACCGCACACTGCGCGAGCAGGTGCGCGCCGCTGACCCGGCCCGCACGGTTGCTCCCCTTGCTGAGACGTGGCTCGACCACAGAATGGAACAGATCATGACGGATACAGAAACTACCCAAGCAGCACCGGCACGCAGCACTCGCCGGGCGTGGGTGCCCATCGTTGGCATTGCCGCCGCGCTCACTATCGGTGCAGCCATCGCCGTGCCGCTGACGCTCGGAGGTGCACCAACCACCGAGCAACTCGCCCAACCGGGCGGTGACGGTATCTCGAGCGGTAGTTGCCTGGTGGTGACCCCCGAGGGACTGCGCACTCAAGAGCAGGCTTTCGCCGCACGCGTTATCACCGTCGACGGTGACACCGTGACGCTGGAGGTGACCGAGCGCTTCGCGGGCGAGGTGGCTGACCGGGTCGAGGTGCAGCAGGTCGAAGCGATCAGCAGCGACTTTTCGGGTGTGCCCTTCGAGTTGGGCCAGTCGTACCTAGTCGCGGCGGGCGACGCAACGATCCGCGGATGCGGGCTCAGCGGCACCGACAGCCCAGAGCTACGCGCCATCTACGACGCGGCATTCGGCGACTAAGCACGCTACAGCGTGAGCTCCGAGAGGTGCAGGAAATTGCCTTCGCTGTCGATGAACCATGCGGCGCGCTCGCCCTCGAGGGTTGCGATGCCGTCCACGGTTTTTAGGCCAGGAAAGTCGTAGTCCTCGAACACGACCCCGCGAGCCCTGAGCGCAGCAACTTCGGAGTCGATGTCTGCGGTGATCCAGCCCATCTGAGTGTTCTGCGCCGTCCCCGCGTTGGTGGTCTCGTAAATGTGAAAGAGACTTCCGCCGGGGGAGCGATAGAACAGTCCGAGCGGGGTCGCGCTCGTCGGTTCGAGTCCCAGCATCTCGGAGTAGTAGGTGCGTGCGCGGTTGAGGTCGCCGGCCGGCAGCACCGTGTAGGTCTCAATTTCTGTCAACATGCGCATAGAGTACGCCTCCGCATTGCGCCGCAACAGGGGGGCGATTGCGCCAAGACGAAGTGCAGCGCCCCCGAAGCGAACAAACGCTGCCCACCCACCGATCGGGTGCGACGGCACCGTGAGCCTGGCGTATCGCTGCCAGTTCAGCGCATCTCGAACATGCTGCCTCCGCCCCTTACATCAGCACGCCGCGAGACGTATGCTTTCGACCACACAAACACGAAGGAGCCAACCATGGCCGTACTGTCCAATTCGCGCCGAGGCGCTGCAGGCATTGCCCTCATCGTCGCCGGCGCGTTGTTTTTGCTTGTCGCGATACTTCCTCTGCTTGGCGCGAGCCTGCCAATATTGCTGACGCTCGCTCAAGTAGCGATGGCGGTCGGGCTCGGCATTCTCGCGCTCGGCGCCGTCAACAGCGTCATTGCCAAGATCGCGCTACTCGCGGCTGCGGTCGGCTGGGCGATTCTTGCTCTGGCCAGTCTCGGCATCATCGCGATCCCCGCAGGCATCGTCACCTTTGCTGCCATCATCGCTGCCATAGGCGGCATCGTTGGCGCGATAGTGCTCTACACCGGCAAAGAGATCCGCAACCGTCCGGCGATCGCTTTCATTATTGCGATGGTTCTTGGCGCCCTCTACCTCTTGGGCGTCGCGGGCATTCTGTCGCTTGGTCAGTTGAGCCCATTCGTTCTCATTCTGTTCGGTGCAGCCCTCGTCGTCGCGGGCGTGCTCCTTCGCCGCACGGAAGGCCGCCGCCGCTAGTCGCGCTTTCGGCGGGGGTGTCGTACACCCCCGCCGATCCCCGGCGGTCGTCTGGCCGCTGCAGCGGCAGTCGGCTAGTGACGCGAAGATCGCAGGGCGCGAGCACAACAAGACGTGTCACCCGCGCGGCGATAGGGTCGACTCATGACCGACGCTCTAGCGGCTGCGCTGCGAATCCCAGAGCTGAAGGATGCCGCAGAGCTCGCCAGGGTGCACACCGAGATCTGGCGCGAAACGTACTCGGGAATGATGCCAGAACGTCTGCTCGATGATGAATCGCGGGTGCGCCGAGAGCAGATGTGGGCGCGCGTACTGTTCGCGGATCCGGTGCCCGCTCGTACCTTGGTCGCTGAGGTCGGTGGCGCGTTGATCGGATTCGCCTCTGCGGGCGAGGCTTTCGCGCACGACGAGCAGAAGCTGCTGACGCCCGCGCGCTCACTGCAGTTGTACGCCATCAACCTGCTCGCTGCGCACCACGGCACTGGCGTCGGGCAGCGGCTGCTCGACGCTGTGATCGCTGACGAGCCAGCGCAACTGTGGGTCGCCAAGGCGAACGCTCGCGCTCGTGCGTTCTATGCGCGCAACGGCTTCGAGCCGGACGGCGTGGAGTTCGTTGATCCGCATTATGACGACCTGGTCGAGGTGCGTTTGGTGCGATGAGAGCCCGGGGCAGCGGCTAACCCGAACCGGCGTCGACAGGCCGTGCCTCTCCCACCATTGGGGGGATACGGATTCGCGAAAGGCCCAATACTCTGTCGACAACCCCTTGGAAAGGCCTACCCGTGGCTTTCGCTCTCTTACCGTCTTCGCGCACCGCGCGCGTGGGCGCGGCGCTGCGCTCGACGACGTGGCTGTTGTGCCTCATGCTCGCGCTCGAGGCCTCGTTCGCGATCGGGCTCGTGCTCTCTGGCTCGAACATAACCCCTTTTGTCAACATTGGGCTCGCCGGGGCAACGCAGTGGATTCCGGTCGCCATCTTCTGGCTGGTTGCATACCGTACTGCTTTCGCGCGGTGGGATGTCATCTTCGCCGCTCTCGGCGTCACCTTCTCGGCGATGGGTGACACTTACTACTCTCTGGCGATGGACGGTGCGGGGCTGCTCGCGTTCCCGTCGCCGGCCGACATCGGGTACTTGCTCTTCTATCCGCTCATGATTGTTGCTCTGATCGCGCTCGTACGCGGGCAGACCCGTCGCGAGGCGATGTCGTCGGTGGTGCTCGACAGCACGGTCGCTGCTCTTGGGGCTGCCGCCCTCCTTGCCGCGCTGTTGGGCCCGGTGTTCGAGAGTGCGATCAGCGGAGACGACGTGCTCGCGAGCATGGTGGCCGTTGCCTACCCCGTGCTTGACCTCGTGCTCGTGGCCGTCATCGTCGGCGTCGCCGCCTCGCCGAGCCTCGACATCGGCCCGCGCTGGATTTGGCTCGTGCTCGGTCTGCTTATCTTCACCGCAGCCGACACCGTCTACGCGCTTCTCGAGTACCAGGGTTCGTACATCGCGGGCACCCCGCTCGACGCGCTCTGGGCACTCGGGCTTGCGTGTCTCGCCTGGTGGGTTGACGGTTTCGAGCGAGTGGATCTGCACGCCCTGCATCCCCGCTCCCATCGCCTTCGACTGCCAGTGCCCGCACTCGCGGTGGCAACCGGACTCGGCGTGCTCATCGCTGGAACGCAGCTGTCGCTCTCTCCACTCGCCCTGGCGTTCGCTGCAGGCGCAGTCGGGCTCGCCTCGGTGCCGGTGATGCTGCGCCAGCGTTTTCTCAGCAACCTGCTGGCGGCACAAGAGATTCTGCTTCGACAGACAGAGCAGCTCGACCGGTCGAAGACCGAGTTGATGACGACGATTAACCACGAGCTTCGCACCCCGATCACGTCAATTCGTGGGTACCTTGAACTCGTCGCCGATGGCGAAGGCGGTGAGATCCCCGATCGAGCGGCCACGATGCTGCGGGTTGTCGGACACAACGCTGAGCGCCTCGAAGGACTCATTGACGACATGATGCTCATGTCGAGCCTCGAGGAGCGCGTCGTGCAGAGCGATCTCTCTGGTGTGGCGCTTCGACCGCTGCTGGAGCGCGTCGTCGCGGCGATGTACCCCCAAGCCATGCGCCGCGACGTTGAACTCTCGCTCGAGGCGGGCAGCCTCTCGCCGATGGTGGAGGGCGATGTTGCGCAGCTCGAGCGGGTCTTCACGAACATTGTCGACAACGCCGTTAAGTTCACTCCCGCGCACGGTTCGGTGCGGCTGACGCTTGACGAAGCGCTCTCGATCAACGACGAGCCGATCGTGGTGGTGCGCACGATCGACACAGGCATGGGGATTCCGGCCAAAGAGATTCCGCTGCTTTTCACCCGCTTCTTCCGCGCCTCGAACGCCCACGGCGAGGCGGTACGCGGCACCGGCCTCGGGCTCGCCATCGTCAAGAATCTCGTAGCCGCCCACGGCGGCGAGGTCGTGATCAGCTCACCAGCGGGCGAGGGCACCACGGTTCTGGTGGCACTGCCAACCACCGAAGCGTAATCTGCGCCCTACCGGCGGGCGGCCCGCCCGATTCGTTCGGTGAAACGTTCGCGATCACGAATGGTGCGCCATGATTGCAGCATGACAACGCAATCGCCGGCTCGCCCGCGCCGCACGTGGGACCTCGCCCTCACTATCGTGCTTCTCGTTCTATTGATGGTAGTTTCGGCGGCAGCTGCGGTCATGGGTCTCGGCCTCGCGTTCGTCAGTGACAGCTGTGGAGCCTCGTCAGTCTGCGATTACGACCGCATTGGCACCGGACTCATGGTGGGCATCGCCGCGCCTCTTGTCATCGGCTCGCTTGCGCTCGTCGCCACGATTATCGCTCTCGTTCTGGATTCCAGTGGCAGGCATGCTGCTCGCGTTAGTCGCTGAAGTCGGCGCGTGGGTATGGGCTACCGGCGGCGTCGTGCCGATGGTCGGCTAGTCAGCACTGGCTAGCGAATGGCGTCGTAGCGCGCGAGCGCATCGGCGTCGCGCGCGTGGGTCACAGCGCGGCGTGCTGCGTCGAGCGCGTCGACCGGGTCGACTTCGGCCCGGGCGACCGTGAGCTCGCGCTCGGCTTCGTGCAGGCGGGTGCGGGCATCGGCGCCTACTGCGCCACCGCCAGCGGTGATGAAGCCGCGCACGGCAGCGATCTGACTCTGCGCAGAAACCAGCGTGCCGACGAGCGCCGCCTTGGCGTGCTGGAGGCGCTGTTTCTGGTTGCGGGCGCTTGCGAGTGCCGTGTCGAGCTCGGCGATTGCCTCGTTGAGTGCGTCGAGTTGGGCAATCGGATCGGATGGCCTCTTTGCCTTCGCGATAGCCGCGATGGCCTTCTCGAGGCCTTCAATTGCGCCGACGATCGCGGCGCCGGTCTCGGGGTCGGGGGCCGCTTCGCGCTGACGCTTGGCTTCTGCAAGATCGGTCTGTTGCGCCGCCACGAGCGACGTGACTGTCTTCGCCGCGTCGTCGAGCTGCGCTGCGACGGTGTCGATCGAGCCGAGCAACGCGGTCGCCGCCGTCACCGATTGCTCGGCCGCCCGCAGCTCGCCCACGACCGCGTTGACGCCAGAGGGCGACAGTTGCTTCTCGGCAGCGGCCACGGCCGCGCGCGCCTGCTCAAGCTTCTCGGTGGCCTCGCCAATTGCCGTCGCATGTTCGCGCGCGATGTCTGGTCGGTAGTCGTCGGCCAGACGCGCCAGTGTCTGCGAGGCTGGGACGAGCCGCGCAACCGCGGCGTCGATGCGCACACGCAGGTCGGCGAGCGAGCTGGGGGCTGAGACTTCTGCGCTGCGCAGACTGCTGAACGATTGGTTGTGGCTCTCGAGAGTCGTCTGCGCGGTCTCGCTGAGGGCGATGATCTGTAGTGCCATCTCGCGCTGCTTGGTCACCGGCTCCGGAAACGCGTCGTCGAGCTCTCGACGCAGCTTGAACGCCGCGGTTGACATGACTCGTGCTCGGCGAACGGCGGCTTCGTAGTCTGCGGCCTTGCTCTCGCCGAATTGCGCGACGGCGAATCCCAATTCATTGTCTGCGCTCACGAGGGCCTCGTCGAGGGCGACGAGAAGCACGTTTGCTTTCGTGCGTAGGGTTTCGAGACCGGTGGCGCTGCTGGGCCTGGCACCCTGGCGATTGCGAAACAGCATGACGAGGCCGAGCACGAGCAGTGCACCAAGAATCACGAGCACTGTCAACAACGCCATCACCACTATGTCGCCCATGCTGAGAATTCTACGGTGGCCGCGATCGGCGTTTGCGGCGTATCCTCCCCGGTTTTGTGCGGTTTTCCACTTAAGGTTGCGGTGTGTGGCGTGCCAATCAAACGAATGATTTCGAGCCGGTGGTTGAGCCGGATGATTCGTCGAGCCTCGCCGACGCCGCCCGTGCTCAATTCACCAGCCCCCAATCGCTGCACCTCGGTCTCGGGGTCGAGCCGAGCAACATCGCAGAACCCGTTCGTCGTCGCTGGCTCGCCGAGCTCTCGGCCGTTGGTGGGCGCTCGCCGCTACTGCACTTTGTCGACAGCCCGCGCAACCACATCGAACTCGGCACAACGCACCCGGGGGGTCTCGCGCAATTCATCACGGGCAAAACGACGCTGCTCTCGAACCTCATTCGCGACGACGTCGCGCTGCGAAGCGCAAAGGCGGCCGCCGGGCTCATCGCCGCGAAAGGCCTAGAGCTGGCGAGCACACGCGGCATCGATGCAATTCACCTCGCTATCGGCATCGCCGAGTGGCACGGAGTGAACGCCAGCGGCAGCGAAGAATCGTTTCGCGCGCCCGTGCTGCTTCGGCCGCTCGCCATTCGTCGTCACGGCCGTGACTTTGAGGTCAAGCTGCGCGGCAGAGCCTTTCTCAACCCCGAGCTCGCCCGCGCCCTCGACCACCAGTTCGGCGTTCGACTCGACGCAGAGGCTTTCGTCGCGCTCACCGATGATGAAGGCACCTTCAAGCCAAACCCCGTTATCGATCGCCTGCGCGGGTTGACCTCGCACCTCGAGTGGTTCCAGGTCACGCCGCGCCTCGTGGTTTCTAGCTTCGCGGATGTCGCACCGGCGCTCACCGGCGACGCTCACGACCTCGACCACCCGGTTCTCGATGCCCTTGCCGGAAACCCCACCGCACGCTGGAGCATCGACGAGGGCTTCACCGAGGCGCAGCCGCTGCCCTCCGACCTTCGCCCGCCGCAGACTGACACTCTGTTGCTCGACGCCGACTCTGAGCAAGAGCACGTGATCGCGCAGGTCGCCGCGGGCAACTCGCTCGTGGTGCGCACACTGCCTGGCACCGGAAGCACCCAGACCATCGTCAACGCGATTGGCACCCTCGTTGGGCAGAACAAGCGGGTGCTCGTGGTTGGGGCGCGGCGCGCATCCCTGCACGGTGTTGCGCAGCGGATGGGCGACATCGGCCTTACCGGCGTCGCGGTCGCGCCGTCGACGCTGCGGAAAGACCTGATCCGCTCGATTGCGCGCAACGAGAAGGCGAAGCAGCCGCACGTCGGCGATGTCGACGACGCCCTCGTGCGACTGCGCGCGGTGTTGCTTGACTACCGAGGAGCACTCGCGAAGCCGGATCCGGTGCTTGGCATCTCGGTGCTCGATTGCGTCACGGAGTTGTCGCGACTCGCACTTTTGCCGTTGCCGCCTGCGACGACCGCACAGCTCACGCGCGCAACCGTTGAGGCGCTCGCAGCGAGTCGCGTTCACGCCCGTGAGGTGGTGGTCGCTGCCGCTCGCTTGGGAGAATTCCGCTACGGGCCGAACGACTCGCCATGGTACGGCGCGCAGTTTGGCACCAGCGAGGCGGCTGCGGCGGCGCATGCCATCGCGCGCACGCTGTGGTCGCACGATGTTCCCGCGCTGATCGACAGCGCCAACCAGCTCGTCGCGAGCACGCACATGCGCCCGTACACAACGATTCACGAGCTCGGCGTCTACCTTCGCCTGCTCACCGAACTGCGCGAGACGCTCGACAAATTTCGCCCCGCCGTGTTCGACCGATCGGTCAACGAGCTCATCTCCGCCTGCTCGTCGAAGCGTGAGCACCCAGAGATGTCGGCGTCGACCCGCAAGCGACTGCGCACCCTCACCAAGGAGTATCTGCGCCCGGGCGCGCACGTGGGCGACATGCGTGCTGCGCTTGAACGCGTGCGCGACCAGCGCGTGCTGTGGCAGCGCTTCGTTGCCGAGGGCGTTGCGCCGCAAGTGCCCATTGGCATTGATGCGGTCGCTCGCGTCTTCGAGCGCGTTGACCTGTCGCTCGCGACCCTCGACGAGCCGCTCGGTTCGTTCACTCCAGACACGGCGCTTGCGCACCTGCCACTGCCGACGCTGATCTCGACCCTGCAGGGTCTTGCCGCAGACTCGGATGTTCTCAACAACCTGCAGGAACGCGCGACCCTCATGGGTGAGCTTCGATCGCTCGAACTCAGCCCGTTGACGATGGACCTCGCCGCTCGCCACGTGCCAGAAGAGCAGGTCGCGGCCGAGCTCGAGCTCGCGTGGTGGCGTTCTGCGCTCGAGTCGCTGCTACACGCTGACCGCGCGTTGCTCGGTGCCAACACCGGCGTGCTCGAGCGGCTTGAGGCCGACTTTCGCTTGGTTGACGAGGCCCACGCCGCAGGTAGCGCACAACTGCTCGGCTGGCAGCTGGCAGAGAACTGGAAGATCGGCCTGATGGACTGGCCAGAGGAGGCCGAGCAACTGCGCCACCTGCTGCGCGGTGAGCAGGTCGACGCCGTCGAACTGCACCGCACGGCGCCGCACCTTGCCCGCGTCATCGCGCCGGTCTGGCTGCTCTCGCCCTACGAGGTGGCCCAACTTGACGACGTGACCCACTTCGACGCGGTTGTACTTGTTGACGCTGGGGCGACGACTCTTGCCGAGAACGTTGGGGCGATCCGCCGCGGTCGACAGCTTGTCGCCTTCGGTGACCCGGTGACCCAAACGCCGGCCGAGTTCACGATCGCAATCACCGACGACGCCGGCGTCGCCGAGTTGCTGCGCAGCGCCGACGATGAAGAGGTGCTTGCCGCGCTGCACGACGAGTCGGCCCTTGCGCAGCTCGCCAGCCTGCTGCCGACGTTCACACTCACCCGCTCGTACCGCCCGGGCGGCGAAGAACTTGCAGAGCTTGTCAACCGTCGCTTCTATTCAGGGCGCATCGAGTCGCTTCCGTGGGCTGGTAGCTTTCTCGGTCACGGCAGTCTGTCGCTCGAA
This sequence comes from Actinomycetes bacterium, assembly GCA_031421055.1. Lineage (GTDB taxonomy): Bacteria > Actinomycetota > Actinomycetes > Actinomycetales > Microbacteriaceae > Conyzicola. The sequence goes on from JANONY010000321.1 coordinate 12,269, forward strand.
TATGTCGAAAACGGCACTGGGATGCCAGACACCTACACGGGAGCCGTCGAGAGCGTCGACGCCGAGGTCGATCGCGTCGTCGAACTCGTGCTCGAGCATGCGGCCAACCGCGCTCGTGAGTCGCTCATGGTTGTCACGGCGAGTCAGTTGCACGCCGTGCGCGTGCAGCAGGCCGTGCTTGCCGCGGTCGGCAACCATCCAGAGGTGAGTGACTTCATCATCGGCGATCGCGCAGAGCCATTCACGGTGGTCACCGTCGACCAGGCCGTTGCCGAGAGCCGCGACCGCGTGATCTTCTCGATCGGGTTCGGCCGCACGCCGCACGGGCGCGTGTTGACGAATTTCGGAATTCTCGGCGAACCCGGTGGTGAGCGGCTGCTGGCCGTCGCCATGACCAGGGCTCGACGCTCGATGACGATCGTGTCGTGCTTCCAACCGTCACACATCGACGCGACGCGCATGAGCCACGGCGCCGTCGTGCTCGCCGAGATTCTCGCCGACATCAACGCGAGCCACGCCGGCGACGATCTGCCAGACGATAGCAATCCAATGCTCGTCGATTTGGCGCGCCGCCTCGACGCGCTCGGTGTCAACGTGGCGCTCGGGCACCGCGGAAAGCTCGGGCTCGTCGCCTCGCACGGCGGTAGGTGCGCCGCGATCGAAACCGATGCGATCGTGCAGTCGTTGAGCCTTCGGGAGTCGCTGCGCATGCGTCCAGAAATGCTTCGACGGCTCGGCTGGCACTACTTTCGGGTGCATATCTTTGACCTGTTTAGCGACCCAGATGCCGTTGCGCGACGTATTGTGTCTCTACTCGGTGCGGATTCCGCTCCGATAACTGAACCGATTGCGGTCGTCGCGACCGCTAGTTAGTGCCAGGAGAACACGCATGCCAGGTCAACACGCAGGCGCAGCTCTGCCAGACGATGCCGAGCGCGCCTTAGCAGCCAATCCAACCAAGCGAAAGCACAAGCACGTTCGGGTGACGACACAAGCGCCCACGGGCAGCGACTCGAGCCCGACGGCAGAGCCACGCCGGGCCAAGCGTGGCGAAAACGACGCGCGGTTGCGGGCCGACAAGCCGCCGCACTACTAGCGCTGCGCGCTGCCGCGCTGCCGAGCGGCCGAGCTGCCGCGCTGCGCGCTGCCGCGCTGCGCGCTGCCGCGCGCCGCTTGGCGGTGCGGGCGCAGTCGAGTCGTCACTTTGTGCTGCTTGACGTCGCTCCAAG
>JANONY010000322.1:0-4539 GCA_031421055.1 Actinomycetes bacterium
AGTACGGCCACCATCCGTCGCTCAGTCCGCGAACGATCGAGAATGCCAGCCAGGTCAGCGGGTACACCACAGCCCAGAACGCCTGTCGAAGGCGCAGCGGATCGCGTCGGTGCACGAGAAGGTAGTCGAGGGCGATGGCAATGGGTGCGTAGGTGTGGATGACCGCGTTCGGCACCACCGGCCAGTCGTAGCCCACATCGCGGGGGTCGGGAGCGCCGCCCGCGAGCAGAGCGTGATAGACAATCGCGACCACGAGCATCGACGTGACAGCAGTGATTCGAATCACGGCCATTCGTTTCGACTCCGCCATGCCGAGCATCGCGGTGATGCCGCTCGCCAACAGCGCCAGCGCCACCAGAATCGCAGAGACGATGCTGAAGAAAGCGAAGTACTCTGCGGGGCGAAAAAGGTCGTTTAGTAGACGGTCAGTGACCTGCCAGGCAACACTGCCCAGCAGAGCCACCGCCACGACGACGCGAGCGCCGCCGATAAGAAAATCGGGCTTCATGCCGGAACACTAGCAGTCGTGTCGCGTGCCCGGGCGCCTCTACGCCGACACGACCGTGCTCGACGGCGCGCTCATGCGAGTCACCCACGAGGCGCTGCCGTTGGGCAGCGGAAGTGCCCTCGAACTCGTCGGCACCCTCGACGGGCCGCGCGCCGAGCACTACCGTGAGAAGTTCGCCGACCTGGCCGGAGCCCTCGCCGGCGATCTGCGGCGCCTCATTGCCTTGCTCGAGAAGAACGCCGCCTAAACCTCAGTGCTGTCTAAACCTCAGTGCTGTCTAAACCTCGGAGAGCTTCTCGGCCGCGGTCGCCTCGTCGTCGGGCAGAGCTTCGAAGAGGCCAAGTGGCGGGTCGACGGTGAGGGTGCCAGCAGCGACGTCAACCGACGTCACGATCGCCTTGACGAAGGGCACCAGAACATCGCCGGATGGCGTCGCCACAGTCAACAAATCTTGCGCCGGAAAGTGGTCGATCTGCGATACCGTTCCGACCTCGGCTCCATCGCGCAGCACGCGGAGTCCGACCAGCTGGTGATCAAACCAGGCGTCTTCTTCGTCGGTGCCCTCGGTGAGGTCTTGATCGATCCAAAGAATCGCTTTGAGCAAGGTCTCTGCCGTCGTACGGTCCGGCACGTCTTTGAAGAACGCGACCGACTGCAAGTTGTACCACTTGAGTTCGATAAGTTCGAGAGTCTTTCCGTGCCACGGCGAGCTCGTCGGTACTTGCAGCGAAAAGGTCGCACCCTTGGTGAAACGGCGCGCCGGATCGTCGGTGAAGAGCTCGACCTTGATCGCGCCCTTGAGACCGTGCGCCTTGGTCAGACGCCCGACTCGAAACTGCGACTTACCGGATGGCGCTGGTGCATCCACCGCTAGAAGTCGGTGTCGACGACGTCGACGCGCACGCTTCGGCCGTCGGCGAGCGCCGAGACGAGCGTGCGAAGTGCTTTGGCCGTACGGCCGGCACGGCCAATCACGCGGCCGAGGTCATCGGGGTGCACGCGCACCTCGAGGACCTCGCCTCGTGCAGAACTCTTTGCCGCGACGTGCACTTCGTCTGGATGATCAACGATCCCCTTGACGAGGTGTTCGAGAGCGGGAGCGAGCATTTACTAGGCCTTGTCTGCGTCTTCGGCGGGTGCGGCGTCTTCGGCGGGAGCCTCGTCAGCGGCGGCCTCGGCCGGAGCCTCTTCAGCAGGTGCCTCTTCAGCAGCGGCTTCAACCGGCGCTTCGACAACAGCCTCTTCAGCAGCGGCTTCAACCGGCGCCTCGACAACAGCCTCAGCAGGAGCCTCAGCAGCAGCCTCGACAACAGCCTCGGTCTCGACAGCCTCGACCACCGGAGCGGCTTCGACAACAGGCGCAGCGACGACCTTCTCGGCCTTCGGCTTGAGCACTGGCTTCTTCTTCTCGTCGACCGAGAAGACTGCCTTGGCCTCTTTGGTGCGAACGGTGCTGACAGCGTTCTTGTCGCCCTTGAACTTGCCCCAGTCGCCCGTGAGCTTGAGAATGGCCTCGACCTGCGGCGACGGCTGAGCGCCAACGCCGAGCCAGTAGAGCGCACGCTCTGACTTGACCTCGATGAACGAGGGCTCTTCTGTCGGGTGGTACTTGCCGATTTCCTCGATCGAGCGGCCGTCGCGCTTGGTGCGCGAGTCGACGACAACGATGCGGTAGTACGGCGCGCGGATCTTGCCCATGCGCTTCAAACGAATCTTTACAGCCACAATTACTCCTGATTGATACTTGGTGGCGAACAACTACCCGGGGCGTGGGGTGCACACCCGGAGCGAAAGCTCTGATGGATCCAAGTCGGGCCGATTAGAGGGTCGGGCTTCGACTGGTTCAACTCGCTATTCTGCCACGTTTTGGGCCGAACTCGGAACCACCGGCGCATCAACGACTGCACGCGGGCGGATTCGCGAGAGCGCTACCCCGACGAGGCAGATCGCCCCGCCGACGATGGCGAGCGGGGCGGGCACTTCAGCGAAGATGATGAGCCCGAGAATGATGGCGATCGGCGGCACAACATAGGTGGTGATCCCGAGCTGGCCAGCCGGCATCCTTGAGAGGGCGTAGGCCCAGGTGCTGAAGGCAAGGGCCGTCGGGATGGCGCCAAGGTACACCGCGCCGACAATCGCGACCGGCGGCGCGGCCTGCACATCGCGCACGAGGTCGCCGGCAAACGGAAGGCACGCGACTAGGCCGATCGCCGCGCCGAGGAACGTCACTTGCGCGTTCGGCAGCCGGCGCAGCGTTGGCTTTTGCAGCAAGACTCCGGCAGCGTAAGTGAGGGCCGCGAGCAACGCCCACAGTAGACCTGTGCCGTCACCGAACCCAAGGCCCCCGCTGGCCAGCCCGATCAACACAACCCCGACGAAGGCAACCCCGGCCCCGATGCCAAGCCATTTCTGCCTGCCCTCGCCGAGGAAGAGGGCGCCACCGAGCGCGATCAGGATCGGGCCAACGCCGACGATCATGGCTGTCGTTCCGGCGTCAATCGACTGCTCCGCGGTGTTAAGCGCGACGTTGTACGCCCCGAACCAGAGCACCCCGAAGCCGATGAGCTGAAGCCACTCTCTCCGCGATGGGGCGACCCACCGTCGGCCGATGAGCACCACGATACCAAGCAGCAGCGTGCCGACGACGAGTCGGCCAAGCGCGAGTCCGCCGCCGGTGAAGTACTGGGCCGTGCCGCGAATGACGATGAACGCGCTCGCCCACGCGAGAATCGTGACGACGACTGCGACATACACCGAGGACTTCATGCTCTCACCGTATGGCCAGCCAACGACGCGAAACCAAAGCTGGCAGTCGTTCGCGCATCACTGACCGTTGAGTCGGGCCTTAGGGCGAACTTCTGATGCCATTTCGGCGCCCCAAGGCCAGACTCAACGAGTTGGCAGGTCGCCGTCTAGGTGCGCCTGCGCACAATGTACATCGCACCACCGGCGAGGATCAGCAACGCGAGAACTCCAGCGAGGTAGTCGCAGACGGTTTTGGGTGATCGCATCGCGATGCCGCGCCAGTTCTTGAGCCGGGTGGCCCTTGGCGGCCACAACCCTTTCCGGTCTGGTGCGCGGGCGACCGGATCCCGCTTTCGGCACGCGGATGCCCTCGATCGTCTCGGCCAGCACTGTGGTGTCGTTGATGTTGCCCGGGGTGAAGACCATGCTCAACGGTCGGCCCCTGCCATCACAAACGAGATGAATTTTGCTGGTCAGACCCGCCCTGGAACGACGATTCCATACTCAGGCGGCTCCGGGTCCAGATTCTTCCAATTCGACAGGGGCCCCGTGGACCGACCAAACCCACCCAGCAAATGATCGACACGCCCTAGGGGCGCCTGCGCACAAAGTAGATTGCGCCACCAACAAGAATCAGCAGCACGAGCGCGCCCGACAGCCAGAAAACCCAAGAGAAATCGGGCGCGGATGCGGTGGCCGGCTTGTCAACGACAGTCTCGTCGTCGGGCTCACTCGTTGCACTCTCGCTCGGCTCCGGCGTCGGCGTTGGTGTTGCCGTCGGCTCAACGGTTGGCTCTGCCGCCGTCGAGGTCAGGCTCTTCCCACGGCCACTGGTTCCCGGAGTGGGCGGAGGACCGACGACCGCAGGTTCTGCAGCGCACGCCACGCCCGCAGGCGGCGCGAGTGTCATGACTTGCAGCTCGTACTCAGCGCCGGTGGTTGCCGGCACGAAGTCGATGAAGCACACTTCGGGGCTCGGGCTAACTACTCCAGAGTTCTCGGAGTGGTCGACTCCGTTGATCCAGTCGTAACCGCTGATGGCCCGCCAGGTGGGCCCGTCCGTGAAGCGCATCCGGTATGACCCGGCAAGGTTCGCCCACAGATAGGTGTTGGATCCGGTGTCGGTTGCCACTTCCTGCCATCCGCCGGTGACCTGACGGTACAGGTGAACCGTAATGCTCTCCGGAGTCGCGAACCCGGTGCCGGTTTGAAACGCTCCGGTAGAGAAGGTCGCATAGTGCAGCTCGAGGTTGGCTCCAGTCACCGGTGCGTAGCCGACGCTGAGC
>JANONY010000323.1:0-7512 GCA_031421055.1 Actinomycetes bacterium
CGGTGCTTGCGTTGCGTACCCAAAAGGTCGACGAGGCCGACTGTAGGGGCACGAGCACGGGCGAAGGACTAAAGACCGGAGCGGCTAGCGTCGTGCCGAAAGTCACCCCGTCGTTGCTGAGTTCGAGCTGACCCGCGGCGGATGCAGTGACAGCCGGAGCGAGCGCGAGCACCACGGCGATGCCGACGGCCGCACTCAATCGCCAGATCTTCATCAGGTGCACGACAGAATCGGAGCGGTTGCGCGGATTACCAGAGTGCCGGTTCCGACCGACCACCATCCGCTGCCTGCCACACTGCTCTGCACCTCGACGCTGTAGGTGCCGACCGGGTAGGCCGCGGCGGTTGCCGTCGACGCGAAGCGCGCGTTGGTGTCGGCACCGGTTGCTCCGGTGTACACGGTGTCGACGACGCCATTCAGCAGCACGCGGTAGATCACTTCGGTGTCGTAGCCGGTGAGCGTCGGCCACGAGTAGGTGGCCGTCGTGCCAGTGGAAGCGCAGGTCAGGGCGATGGTGGCTGGGGTAATGGTGAGGTACTTGGTGAGGATGAAGGATTGCGCGGTCGAGCCAGAGACGCAGGTGGTGGCGGTCATCGCCACGCCGTTTCCGTTGCCGCTCGATTGGGCGCACAGCGCGGTGTTTGCGCGAAGCTTGAACGCGTAGCTGCCATTGCTGTTGAGCACGGGCAGCCACTCTTGACTCGTCGTTGTACCCGCGGTGATCTGCAGTGGTTGACCGGTCGTCGCCGAGGGCACGCTCCACCACAGGGTAGGCGCGTTGCGGTTGACGATGCGGTAGTGGCCGCTCGAGGTCGGTACGAAGCGCCAGAACTCATCGAGATTGCTCGCAGCTTGCGCCGCTGTTCCGCACGAGCCAGTCGAAACTGCAGTGCCTGCGGTTGTGCCGGCGTTGTCAGCTTCTGCACACCGCTCTGGGCTGACCTGGAACTTCTTGATCCAGTACCACGGACCAGTTTCGACGATCGTCGTTGCGGCGACCGACTGCGTGAAGGTGACCGCAGGGCTCGCCGTTGCACTCCACGTTCCGATCACAATCGAGCTCGCGATCGTGGCAGCAAGCGAGGCCGTGCCATTCGTCGTAATGTTGCCCGCGGTCATACTCGTACGCACGCACAGCACGACGCTCGCGCCCGCCGCTACCGCACCCGTTTTCGTGACCGTTGCGGCAAAAGTGCCGGTCACAACCCCGGAAAGGATCGCAGTAGTAGTGCAACTCGCCGTCGTGCCTACCTCGACGGTTACGGCCGACGGGAGGGTCGCCGATGCGGACGTCGCCGATGCGGCGAGGCTGTACGTACCCTCGCGACTGCCCGTGTTGGTGATCGTGACGACGCCGACGGCGGTCGTCAGGTTTGTCGAGTTGTCATAGATGACGTCGAGGGTGGAGCCGCTCAGAGCATGCGTGACGCCGACCGAAGCGGCCGTCGCCGTCGAGCCAACGGTCGCGCTGGTGACCCACCATGCGTAGGCGGCACCAGAGCCCGCCGCGAGAAACAGCGTGGTCAGGCCAGCGATTAACGCGAGGCGGTTACGGCGGATCACAGGTGCACCTGGTCTCCGGTGACCGTCACGACGAATGCCGACTGTGAGGCCGGGGCCGCACCAGAGACGAGAGCGACTTCGAGGCACACGGTTGCCGTCGCGCCAGCAGCGAGAGTAGTGAGAGTGGTCGGAGCAGCGCTTGCCGCGGTGCCAGTGAGCTGCGCACCGCAGGCACCGGACGCGACCCGGATTTCGAACCCGGTGGTCGAGGTTGCCGTCGCGGTCAACCAAAGATCAACCGTGCCAGTGTTGGTAAGAGTGAAGGGTTGACGCACCGACTCGCCAACGAGCATGTTGCTCCAGCTGGCGGCGGTGAACGAGCTTGAGGCGGTGAGGCCGATGGTTCCCGATTGCACGGTACCGGCGCTGACACCATTGTTGTCCGCCCACATAGCGAGCGATCCGGCGGAGACGCCGACCGCGATGACGACTGCGGCGGTCATGGCGGCCGCTGTGCCAACGAGCGCGCGAAGAGAGATGCGCCGACTAGCCACGTGCTTCGGGTTTCGCTTGTCGTTTCGCATGTCATTCACCGCCCTTCCTGGCGTAGAAATTTTGTGGAAGAGGAACCGGGGCGTCGGGCGTGCGCTCGACGCCCCGGAACGGGGTGCTGCTTACGGAACCTGGGTGACCGTGACTGCGAGAGTCGACAGGTTGACCGAGGCGTTCTGGCCGGTGAGGCCGGTAACCGTGTTGGGGAACGTGACCGTGACGGTCACATCCACCGTGTACGTACCGTTGAGGGTGTATACGCCAGCAGTTGGCGTCACCACGACGCCACCAGGCGACGTCTTGACGACGAAGGTGCTCGTCGCGGTCGAGCCGGTGATGTTGTTGGTGATGGACGCGATGTTGCTGGTGACGGTTGCCCGCAGGTTGTCACCGGTGGCCGAAACGGTCAGCTGCTTCGTGTAGGTGACGGTGTCGCCAGGCACGATCTTCGCGATGGTGGGGCTCCACGCGCCACCGGTCGAACCGGTGACGGCGAGCGTTCCCGACGTGACGGTGCCGGCGTTGACCGTTACCGAGTCGTTCCAGAGAGCGAGCGAGCCTGCGCCACCCATGAGGAGGGCGATGCCTGCGGCGGCTGCGACGGAGCCTTTGACGAGCTTGTTCATTGCTTTACCTTTCGTGACATCGTGATTGGATGTCGATCTGGTCATTCGGATCCAGCGCACGCCGAACAGCGGCGGGTTAGGCCGGGCTCGGTGTGCCCTGATTCCGAATGGTGTTGTGTGCGCGCACTGCAGCATGGCTGCGGTGCCAGCGGTTCGACGAGGTAGAGGCAATGGTGCCGCTCCCCCGAGGAATTCCCCCAACCACTACACGAAAGAACTGCTAGGTGTCTCTCGAAATAACGGGTGATCTTCTCCCCGCTTATTAATCTACAGGTCCCCCAAAGCGCGGACAAGGAGTTCTACCCATTGACGACGTCCCAATTCAGGGGGTACATTCTGTGTCCCCCATGATGCCGACAGAACGAGCCGCGGGGCCGCTCCCATAGCTCGTCGGCGCGTCAAGGCGGTACGGTCGAGTTGTGTCAAGCCTCGACGACGACCTCCCGGCGGGCTTCGACGCCGCAATCGGTCGGATCCCCATCCGTCATTTGCGTCCGCAGCAGCCCGAGGGTCGATGGCCAGCAAAGGCGTTCAGCGGCGAGGTAGTGGCGTTCGAAGCCACGATCTTTCGTGAAGGACACGATCTGCTCGGCGCAGAACTTGAGCTGAAACACCCGAGCGGGCGCGCCTCGACCCACCCAATGGTGCTCGAGGGTACAGGCACCGACCAGTGGGTGGCTCGCGTGCTTGTCGAGGGCGAGGGCGACTGGTCGTGGCGAGTTCGCGCCTTCAGCGACGACTGGGCGACATGGATGCACACCGCAAAGATTAAAGTGCCAGCCGGCCTCGACGTCGAGCTCGTCTTTGCCGCTGGGGCAGCACTGCTGGTCGCAGCGGGCCAAACCGAGCTCGGGGCCACTCTCACTTCTCCTAGGCTCTCGGCCGAACGGCGCCTCGAGGCCGCAGGCGGCGCAGTGGTGCGCGCGCGCAGCCTCGCCACAGAGAGCGACGTGGTCGCGTTGCGCGTAGAGCGCGAGCGCGCCGGCGTCGGCGCCTGGTACGAATTCTTTCCGCGCAGCGAGGGCGCGAAGCGCGCAAAAGACGGCACGTGGGTCTCTGGCACATTCCGCAGTGCTGCGCGGCGATTGCCAGCCGTTGCGGCAATGGGGTTTGACGTGCTCTACCTGCCGCCAATTCATCCCATCGGCGTGGCCTTTCGCAAAGGACCCAACAACACACTCAACGCGAACTCCACCGATCCAGGGTCCCCCTGGGCGATCGGCTCGGAGGCCGGCGGGCACGACGCCATCCACCCCGATCTGGGCACCATGAAAGACTTCGCCCACTTTCTCGGGGCGGCGAACGCGCTCGGCATCGAGGTCGCCATCGACCTCGCGCTGCAGTGTTCGCCCGACCACCCGTGGGTGAAAGAGCACCCGGAGTGGTTTACGAGCCGACCAGACGGCTCCATCGCGTACGCCGAGAACCCTCCAAAGAAGTACCAAGACATCTACCCGCTCAACTTTGACAATGACCCCATCGGTTTGCGCGAAGAGGTTCTGCGTATCGTGCGCTACTGGATCGGGGCCGGTGTTCGCATCTTCCGCGTCGACAACCCGCACACCAAGCCGCTCGACTTCTGGGAGTGGCTGCTCGCCGTGATCCGTCACGAGAGCCCGGATGTCGTCTTCCTCGCCGAGGCGTTCACCCGCCCGGCGATGATGCAGTCACTCGCGCAGGTCGGTTTTCAGCAGTCGTACAGCTATTTCACCTGGCGCAACACCAAGGTCGAACTCGAGAGCTACCTACTCGAAGTCTCGCGCGAGACGAGCGGGTGGTTCAGGCCCAACTTCTTCGTCAACACCCCAGACATTCTGACCGAGTACCTGCAGTTCGGCGGCAGCGGCGCCTTCAAGGTGCGCGCCGCCATTGCCGCCACCGCGAGCCCGAGCTGGGGCGTCTATGCGGGTTATGAACTGATGGAGAACGTGGCGCGGCCCGGTAGCGAAGAGAACGTCGACAACGAGAAGTACGAGTACAAACAGCGCGACTGGGCGAAAGCAGAGAAGGCGGGGCTCTCGCTCGCCCCGTACCTGACCAAACTCAACGAGATTCGCGCGGCCCACCCGGCACTTCGGCAGTTGCGCAACCTCGACGTGCACTGGAGCGACGACGACGCGATTCTGGTCTACTCGAAGTACCTCGACGCATCAACTGCGGGAGGCGAGGCCGACGCGATCATCGTCGTCGCGAACCTCGACCCACACTCGGTGCGTGAGACCATGGTTCACCTCGACGAGAGCAGGTTCGGTATGACGCGCGGAGACGCCTTCACCGTCACCGATCTGATCACCGGTGAGAGTTTTCAGTGGGGCACAGACAACTACGTTCGGCTCGATGCTCGCGACCAGCCGGTGCACATCGTGCGCGTGTCGGCGGCCGCGGTCGCCGCCCCGACGCCGAGGAAGAAGACCACGTAGTGGCCGCCGCGACGCCGCTTCCAGACCTGCACCCCGGCCTGATCCGGTCGCTGGTTTCTGGCAGCCACCCGCAGCCGCACTCGACGCTTGGCCAACACGCGGTCGAGAAGAGATTCGTGATTCGGGTCGTGCGGCCACTCGCGGCAACCGTCACGGCGATACTCGCTGACGGCAAGCGGGTCACGCTTTCGCATCTCGCCGAGGGCTTGTGGCAAGGCAGCTACCCCGGTGTTGGTCGGGCCTACACGGTCGAGACCACCTACGCCGAAGGCCCAGCGTGGGCCGCCGACGATCCATACCGCTTCGTGCCATCGGTCGGCGAGGTCGACCTCTACCTCTGGGGCGAGGGCCGCCACGAGCAGTTGTGGCACGTGCTCGGATCGCACTACCGCCCGCACGAAGGCGTCGAGGGCACCTCGTTCTCGGTCTGGGCCCCGCACGCCAACGCCGTACGCGTCGTCGGCGATTTCAACAAGTGGGATGGAACGAAGCACTCCATGCGCCGGCTCGGCGACGTCGGGGTGTGGGAAATTTTCATCCCAGGCGTCTCGCCAGGTACCGCCTACAAGTTCGAGCTGCTCACGAGCGGCGGCGAGTGGGTCGCTCGGGCAGACCCAATGGCCCGGTACACGGAGGTACCACCGGCGACAGCCTCGAAGGTCGGGCAGTCGTTGTTCGAGTGGAGCGACGGTGACTGGCTCGCCACGCGTGCGGCCACCGACCCACTCAATTCGCCGATGAGTATTTACGAGCTGCACTTCGGCTCGTGGCGGCAGGGACTGAGCTACCGCGATGCCGCGGACCAGCTGATCGAGTATGTACACCAGCTCGGGTTTACGCACGTCGAATTCATGCCGCTCGCCGAGCATCCCTTCGGCGGTTCATGGGGTTATCAGGTCACCGGCTACTTCGCGCCGACCAGCCGATTCGGTCACCCCGACGATCTGAAGTACCTCATCGACCGGCTGCACAGTGCGGGCATCGGCGTCATCATGGACTGGGTGCCTGGGCACTTTCCGAAAGACGAGTGGGCGCTTGCGCGCTTCGACGGCGAGCCGCTGTATGAGCACTCCGACCCGCGCCGGGGCGAGCACATGGACTGGGGCACGCTGATCTTCGACTTTGGCCAGTCGCAAGTGCGCAACTTTCTCGTAGCGAACGCCCTGTACTGGCTCGAAGAGTTTCACGTCGACGGGCTGCGGGTCGACGCGGTGGCGAGCATCCTCTACCTCGACTACTCGCGCGAGGAGGGCGAGTGGGAACCCAACGTGTTGGGCGGGCGCGAGAACCTCGAGGCGATCAGCTTTCTGCAAGAGGTCAACGCGACGGCGTACAAGCGCAACGCCGGCATTGTGATGATCGCCGAAGAGTCGACCTCGTACCCCGGCGTCACGCGCTCAACCGCTGGCGACGGCCTCGGCTTCGGCCTCAAATGGAACATGGGGTGGATGAACGACACCCTTCGCTACATGGCCGAAGACCCAATGCACCGGGCCCACCATCACGACAAGCTGACGTTCGGGCTGGTTTACGCGTTCAGCGAGAATTTTCTGCTACCGATCAGCCACGACGAAGTGGTGCACGGCAAGGGATCGCTGTTGCACAAGATGCCTGGCGACCAGTGGCAGAAGCTCGCCAACGTGCGTGCGTACCTCGCGTTCATGTGGTCGCATCCGGGAAAGCAATTGCTCTTCATGGGCCAGGAGTTCGGCCAACCGAGCGAGTGGGGCGTCGATCGCAGCCTCGACTGGTGGATTCTCGAACAGCCCTTACACGCGGGGCTTCAGAAACTCGTTAGCCAGCTCAATCGGCTCTACCGCGACAACGCCGCGTTGTGGTGCCGTGACAACGAGCAAGGCGGGTTCGAATGGCTCGAGGGCGGGGATTCGGCCAATAGCGCCGTCTCATACCTGCGCTGGGACAATCACGGCAACCCCATTGCGGTGCTGATGAACTTCGGCGGAAACCCGGTCGGACCATACCGAGTAGGCCTGCCGTTCGCTGGTGAGTGGGAAGAGATTCTCAACACCGACGCCGCGGAGTACGGCGGAAGCGGCGTCGGCAACTTCGGCGCGGTGCACGCGACTGAGACGCCGCACGGCGGGCGGCCGGCATCGGCCGAGCTCACGCCTCCACCACTCGCTGGGTTGTGGCTGCGGCTCAAGCGCTAGTTGTTCGTGTTTGTCGGGCGAGAGAGCTTGTAACGGTCGAATCGGCGAGCGCGCCGAGAACCAGTAGCAGGACGAAGGCAGTGAGCGCCGTAGTGCTGCCCCACTCATCCAGCTTGCCCGCCGAGGGTCCGGCTAGCGGCAGTTCGCTCGACACTAGAACAACAGCCCGGTGAGCTGACGGCGCGCAGCGATCACGCGCGGCTCCTCTACCCCGGCGACCTCAAAGTACTCGAGCAGGCG